>JAFQEV010000052.1 GCA_017398825.1 Clostridia bacterium | reverse complement strand
CTTTGTAATTTCAACCGCAGTAATACCTAAAAGCTCGGAAAGCTCTTTTACAGGAATAATCTCCTTGTTGATAACCGCCCTTTCAATTTTTACGGTGTTAACCGTTTCCTCTTGGCGCTTATCTTTGCTCTTTCTAAGCTTTCTATAACCAGTCTTATTCTCGTCGAAATCATCTATTGATACTTGACCCTTAATTAAAGACTTTTTATTGATAGCCTTCTTATCGTCGTAGTTATTGCGCTCGTTCTTCTTTTTACCCTGTTGCTTTGTGCTTTCCTTAGGAACGAAAGCGGGAGCTGCAGGAGCAGGTCTTACACTAGGCGCGCCAAAAGGCTTTCTCTCGCCTTGCTGAGCAAAATCTCTTCTACCAGCGCCGGAATTATCCGCATTGTAGGTTCTACCAACGTTAGAGGGCTTTTTATTGCCTCTATCTTCCTTAGGCGTAAACTCGCGCGTTTTGGGCACGAAAACCCTTTTACCGTCAATTATAACGATATTCGGATTATCCGTCTTTTGAATAACGGGCGCTTTAGGTTTCTCAAGAGCGGGTGCTGGTTCTGGCGTAGGCTCGGGCTTAACCTCTTCGACCTTTTCAACCGTTTCAGGCTCGGGCTTAACCTCTTCAACCTTTTCAACCGTTTCAAGCTCGGGATTTACTTCAACTACGGGCTCTTCAACAACCGTTTCAGGCGCAGTTTCAATTACCTTTACCTCTTTTTCTTCCTCAGCCTTGAGTTTTGCAAGTTCTTCCGCCTTTGCCTTGGCAAACGTCTTGGACTTTTCAGCTATCTTTTTATCAAGAATTTTTGAAAAACTCTTAAACTCGGCAGAAAGCTCGCCAGCCTTACCGTCACGAGCGAGATTGCCTAAATTTTTAATAAAACTAAATTCTTTTTTCTCTTCTTTCTTTACTTCCATATCAGGTGTTATCCCTCCACGAATATTCTTGAAAATGATTATCCAAATTTTGCAAAATGGCATTTCCAAGCGATTCGTCCTGTATAGCCAAAAGTTTGCAATGTTGTTTTTTAATTAAATCTTCAACCTTATAGGTTTTGCTAACTACAAGCGGTGCGTTAAACTTTTTAGAAAGTTTAATTGCCTCTTTGAACGCGTTTTCAGACGCACTCTCACAAATTATCAACACGGTAACCCCACCCTTGAGCGTTGCTATCGCGTTCGTGCCCGCGCGAACCTTTCGCGCTCTTATTGCAAAACCTATAAAAGTGAGCGGTTTACTTTTTTCCAAAGAACTCCTCCGTAAGCTTTGCATACACCTCGTCCGGCACTTCAACGCCGAACGCGGACTTGAGCATCTTTTTCTTTATTATTTTTTGCGCGCAATTAGGGTCGTCACAAAGATATGCGCCACGCCCGTTGAGCTTGCCCGTTTTATCAACGGAAAACTCCCCGTCCTTGCTCTTTACTATCCTTATGAGTTCCTTCTTCGGCTTTTCAGCCCTGCAAGCAATGCAGGTGCGCATGGGAACTTTCTTTTCCGCCATAATTCACCCTTGATTATTCTTCTACAGGCATATCAACGTCAGCTAAAAGCTTTTCAACTTGAGCAAGTTCCTCGTTTGCCTTAGTTTCACTCTTAACGTCAATCTTCCAACCGGTGAGGCGAGCTGCTAAGCGAGCATTCTGACCGTCACGACCGATTGCGAGTGAAAGCTTATCGTCGGGAACTACTACTCTTGCGGACTTTTCATCTATTGCAGTAACGCTTAAAACCTTTGCAGGTGCAAGCGCCTTTGCGATAAATTCAAGCGGATCTTCGCTCCAGGGAATAATATCGATCTTTTCACCGCCGAGCTGTTCGATTACGGCGTTAACGCGCATGCCCTTGTTACCTACGCAAGCGCCAACTGCATCGATTTGAGGGTCAATGCTGTGAATAGCGATTTTAGTTCTTTGACCAGCCTCACGAGATACGGCTTTGATAACTACGATGCCCTGCTTAATTTCAGGAACTTCGTTCTCGAAAAATCTCTTAACTAAGCCGTTTGCCGTACGAGATACGAGTATTTGAGTATTCTTGCCGATTTGGCGAATTCTCTTAACGTAAACGCTGATTTTATCGTTTAAATTGTAGCTTTCACCGGGAACTTGGTCTTGCGGGAGCATTAAACCCTCGAGCTGACCACCGGAAAGCTCAACGTAAACGTTGCCGTTTTCAATCTTTCTAACGATTGCAGACTGAATTTCGTTTTCCTTATCCTCGAACTCGGATATGGTATTGTTTCTCTCAGCCTCTCTAATTTTTTGCATAACTACCTGCTTTGCAGTTTGAGCGGCAATTCTACCAAAATCCTTGGGCGTAAATTCCTTTTCAAAGGTGTCACCGAGCTTGTAGGACTTTTTGTACTCCTTAGCCTCTTCAACGGTAATCTGCTTGTCGGGATCTTCAACAACGTCAACTATCTGCTTAATTGCGAAAAATCTAATAGAACACTTTTCGTCGTTAAGCTTAACGATAACGTCACTCGCGTCCCCTTTAGCGTATCTTGTATACGCCGAGGTGAGTGCCGATTGCAACGTTTCTATAAAAGACTCTCTTTCAATGCCCTTGCTCGCGCAGAGTTCTTCAAGCGCGGCAAAAAAATCTTTGTTTACCATAAATTTCTCCTTATTTAAAAATGCGATTTTAATCGAATTTTATTGCCTTGTTAATTTTTGCTATTTTGGAAAGAGGAAAAACCTCCTCTACCTTGTTATATAGAACGGTAACACTCTCACCGTCATAACCTAAAAGCGTTGCCTCTATTACCTTAATTCCCTTTTTTAAAGGTGCGTAAAACTTAATCTCAACGTCTTTACCCATATTGCGCTCGTAATCGCGCGCCGTTTTAAACGCCCTGTCAAGCCCCGGGCTTGAAACGTTTAAAGTGTAATTGCCACCGTAAACGTCAAACTCGTCAAGCGGTAAATTTATGAGGTTGTGGAATTTCTCCAAAGTGTCAAGATCAATACCATCTTCAGTTTCAGCGTAAATTGTTAGCGATGGGGGCTTTATCTTCGTTTCCACGTCTACAATCTCAATACCGAGAGAGTCTGCATACGGGGTTAAAAACGAGGTTATTTCTTCAATCGATTTAAAATTCATAATTTCCTTACGTTAAAGTTCGTTTTTGTGAAAATACTTTCTTATAAAATAATTTGAGAGCGCCATTTAGGCACTCTCAAAGTCAAGTAACATCTTAAGTTCACTTATATGTTAGCACATATAATTGCTTTTTGCAAGCGTTTTTTATTATTTTTTTAATAATAATTATTGTATTTATGCTTTTACGCCAGAGGTGTAATCTATACCGCCGTACGATTTATCAGCATCAGCAATGTCGTTGTACTTAGAACCATACATATTGCTCCAAGTACCCTTGTTATACATTTGCTCCTCGAAAGCCTTCACTAAACCAACCTCTCTAAGTCTTTGATAACAGTTTTTAGTACCGCCAACGCTAAAGTTTCCGGAATAGTGTAACTTTCTGTAATAGAGCGATTGAGTTCTAAAGTTAATCGAGATATTTATATTTCCTACGCCGTAGGTCTTTCTCGAATAATCGTCAGCTGTCAATTTACGAAGTCTATCAAAGTGATATTCGTTATAATAATTTTCGTTAAGACCGAGGTCGGCAAGAATTTGAGTGTACTCGGGATTTGCAACTACTGCATCGTAATCTGCAAGAGCAACGGGAGTAAAGTGAGTTGCCCAGTATTGATATGCAAGAACGGGCTCGGTTTGAGTAAACTGAAGCCAAAGCTTACAGAACGCAAACTTATCTGCATCTTCCTCAACCCTCTTGTTGATTGCAACAAAACCGGGAGTTGCAGAAACTAACGTGTTTATATCGCCCTCACCCTCAACAACGGGCTCGTTGATATTTACGGGCATAGAAATGATTTCCGTTCTTCTATTTTGCGCAAGGTCGTCCGCCTGAACGAGCTGAGCATAAGACTCAACACCGGTACGGTCAGCCTCCATAGACCAGTACGAACCTTCAATTAAGAACGCACATGAATCTCTATGAGCTTTATCGTCATATCCTGCGAATAAGAAGTTCTTTTGAGTTTCAGTATGAGAAACGTAGTTATCGTGTGCGTAACCGAAGTAACCTTCCTTATTCATGATAAGAAGAGCTGCCTCAGCATAGTACTTATCTTCCATCCAAGTGGTGTAGTAACCTGTTTCAGGAGTTATAACAACCTCTTGAACGATGGGTTTTTTAGGCATAACGTTACCCGT
>JAFQEV010000051.1 GCA_017398825.1 Clostridia bacterium | reverse complement strand
CTTGGTATTTTTGCTTTCCGTCAACTACTAAAAGCGTTCTGCCTATTTGCTGAGGAAAGTATATAAGATTTGGCGTGATTATTAGTATCGCGCAGTAGTATACTGCATCGTAACCGCTACCTAACCAAAGCGTAACGAAATCTTTACCCGCTACCAAAAAGCCTATTATGATGATTGCAACGATAGATAAGTCAATTCGCCCAACCCTCGTCATCAAATTCAATGTGTCCCTCTCTCTATTTTTAGAAAGAGACGCTTTAGTTGCCTTGGATAAGAACAAGCCGTTAACGGCATCGGAGAACATAAACACGTAACCCTCGAGCGTTGACGCTAAACCAAACATAGCAACGCCAGCGGAACTTACGAACATCGCTAAAATACTCGGCGTTATATTAAATATTAACCTCGAAGTTATGCTAACTAAGGTTGCCCATATAGAAAAGGTAAATATACCTTTAAACTGTTCCTTATCCCACGCCTTGAAATCCGTCTTTATGGGCGTAAACTTTTTAACGAATATAAGCCTTAGCAAAATTGCCGTAAGGTTAAATATAACGTGAATTAATATGAGCGAATACAAGCCACCGCCAAGCAAAAGCGCTATAACCGTTGCAACAACGGTGAAAATCTTATTACAGCACGAAACGAGCTTTAACGGGAAAAACTTTTCGTAGGCGTTAAGTATTCCAGATAGCGGTGACATCGGGAAAGCCAAAAGATTATAAAAAATTACTATTAAAAGTACGTTTTTAAATATCTTTATCTCGCTATCGGTAAGGTTTGCGTAAATATTATCAACGTTTAAATAAACCACTAAAAAAATCAAGGCAATAATTAAGTCGATGATAATATAAAGCTTATAAACTATTCCTAAAAATTTATTTATCTTTTCAGTTTCGCCTTGCGCTCGATATCTCGCAACGAACCTTGCCGTCGCTGCGGAAATGCCAAAGTCCATCATAAAAAGACTGATAAGTGAAGTGGCAAGCGTATACAACCCGTAATTGCTCTCGCCGATAACCGAAAGCATCCACGGGGTATATATAAAACCGGCTAAAATATTTATGGCAAGAACTACGTAGGACATTATTGCCCCAGCTTTTATCTGCCAGTTGCTCGATTTCGCCTCACCCATCTACAGTCCCCTCATCTTAAAAATTTTCTCTTTATCGAATATAAAAACCTTTTAATCTTTAACTTGCGATTTTTTGTTTTTAGGTATTTAATAGCCGAGGAAATATCCTTAGCTACAACCTTGTCCGCAAACGAATTTCCCTTTAACCGCTTTGCGTTTTCAACTAAAAAACCGTCTTTTAAAATATCTTCGCACACGGCGTTAAACCCATCTTTTCCTAAACCCGATATTAGATAGTTTTCCGTGTAACTTAATATCCAACGCGCATTTTCGGTATAGTTTTCATCGGTTGTAAAACCGTTTTCTTCCATGAATGCAAGTTTAAACTTTACAATTTCTTTAAACTCTTTATATAGTAACGGGTTAAACTTTCTCGATAAACTACCCCTTACTACCCTGTAATTTACAAGCGGAGTTGATACGTATGCGTAGCTGTTAACCTTGGAATAATACTGCATATTAATGGCGTAATCTTCTAAAAGATTGCCAAACGAACGTTTAACAGAGCGCAAGAACAACTCTTTCTTATAGAGTTTATTCCACATAACTACCGCCTCTGTGCCGTTAATTATCGTGCCCTCTATTACTTTGCTTTTAAATTCGGAACTATCAAAATATACGTCAGTAAAAAGGGAATGGATTTTCGTATGTTTTCCGTCGAAAACTCTATACGCGCACTCAACGAGGTCAACCCCACGTTTTTCCATCGCGGTTAAAAGCGTTAAAGCATAATTATCCTCAACGTAGTCGTCACTATCTAAAAAGCAAACGTAGGGGGCTGATGCAATCTCAACACCCTTTCGCCTTGCAACGCCTGCGCCCTCGTTCTCCTTATCTAAAACGACGATGCGACTATCCTTTTTAGCATACTCGTTAACGATTTTTAAGCTACCATCGGTAGAGCCGTCGTTTACGAGCACGATTTCAAGGTCACGTAGCGTTTGATTTATTAAGCTTTCTATGCACTTGTTTAAATACCGCTCGGCATTATATACCGGAACGACAACGCTTACCTTAGGCATAAAAATCTCCTCAAATACTTTTTAGCGTTTCAATAAATTGACGCGGAGTGTTTTCGTAAAAAGTTTCCTTAACCAAATCTCTATCAATGGAAATCTTTGAAAAATCACTCAACTTCTCTATTATCTTACCAGCATATTCCTCAACCATAGCATCGTTTTCCTTTAAAACGATTGCCTTTTGGTATTTTTCTAAATACGCCTTTCCCGCATCGTCATCTATCTTATAAAAAGCAAGAATGGGCTTTAAAGCGGAAATATATTCAAATATCTTACAAGGTATTCCGCAGGGGTGATTATTGCCGAAAGTCAATAAAACGTCAGCGTTTTTTCTAACGGATATAAGCTCGTTTTTATCAACTCTTCCGTGATAAAAGACATTTTTATCAAAAAGCCCCGTCTTTTTTATCTCACCAAGTAAACTCTCGGTTATTCCACCATAAACGTTAAAGGTTGCATCTTTAACCTTTAAAATCTCTTTAAACACCTTTAAAAAGAAAGAACAGTCTGCGTTTGTTTCACTCATCATTCCGGTAAAAGTGAAATTTAAACTAACGTCACTTTCTTTGGCGTAGTCAACACCGTCGAAAATAAGATTTGGGATATCGTGATACTTTATTTTTCCCTCGTAGTTTGAAAATCTATTCTCGTATACGCCTATATGCGACTGCATAGGAACGTAAACGTCACACTCCTTGATAAACTTCTCTTCAAGCTTACGGCACTTTTTAACGTGCTTTTTCATAGGTACAAGCTTGTTACTGCACACTCCGCCGGACACCGCGTCGAGAGTATACACAACGAGTTTTTTATCTTTAAATTTCCTCTTTAACTTAACGCCTGCAATAGCCGTTTCGGCATCGCGATAAACGGAAACAATCGTATCAATACTATCTTTTATTACAACCTCTTTCCCCTTTTTATACAGTCTCTTTAGCGTTGCAGGAGAGGTTATCGGGTGAAATGGAATTAATATAATTTTAAGTGCCTTTAAAAGCCTTATAAATATCGACTTTAAAAGCTTAGGAGTTTTTGAATAATAGATATTGTATTCTGGATAAGTTTTTACCCTGTAAACTTTAACGCCGTCAATATTTGAAAAACTTTCTTTTGCGTACTGATTTTTTAAAGTTAAAACGCTAACGTTAAAACCTTCCCTTATCATCTCGTCAACAATATTTTTAACGCACGCACCGTTAGGTGACGGAGCTACGCTATACGATTCGGTGATAAAAAGAACGTTTTTCATAAATTAACCTTTAAATCTTTTTAAAAAATTTCTAAGCCCGTATTTTAAAATAAGCGTTTTCGGGCGTTTTATCATAGCAACAACCGTTTTTTTCAAGTTGCTTGGGAGGGTGTTTATCGCAAGATTTGCAAATTCACAGCTGTTTATAAGATTGATAAACTCCTTGCGAACACCTTTTAAATACTTCCTTTCTTGCTTTAACCACACACTAACAAAATGATAATATGCAATTCCAAGCACCTTGTACGATAACCTAAGTGCTTTATCCTCTAAACCTTTAACGTAGGCGTGCATCGAAGATAAAACTTTAAGAAAATCCGTACTCTTTTTAAGGGAGGTGTGATTAGTGGTACTTCCTGCCCTCGTCATTCTGTAATAGTAAAACGGAAATTGTAGTTTTACAGCCGTTCCCAAGTCTTTTGTAAACAACTTTAAGGTGTATTCTTGATCTTCGTAAAAACAACCTTCTAAAAAGGATATCCCGTTCTCGATAAGATACGAGCGCTTAACGAGCCTAAGCCAAGGAACTATATCGTACGCCCCTATCTCAATCGCCTTGTCGGCGTAATCGATAGTTGACAAAACCCCGTCAATCCTTCTAAAACTACTATCGCCGTCAATTTTATCTTTTTCGTTTAAAATATCGCCCGATACTATATCCGCACCCGTTTGCACAGCGGTGTTATACAGCCTTTCACACGCGTTTAATACCACGTAATCGTCACTATCAACAAAGAGTATATACTCGCCTATAGCACGGCTAACGCCAACGTTTCTTGCAACGCTTTGCCCTTGATTTTGCTGAGTTATATACGTTACGTTTTTATACTCGCTTGCATAGTGCTCGCAAATAACGTCACTCCCATCGGTAGAACCGTCGTTTACCAAAACGATTTCAATGTCGCTAAGAGTTTGATTAACCAGGGAATTTAAACATTCCTCAAGATAGTCTTTTACGTTGTATACGGGAACTATTATCGAAACTTTAATCATACTTTATAATTTCCGCCTTTGAGCATATTCCGCTGTCATACGGCGTATCTTTTCCTCGCTTTAAGCAATCGATGAGTTTAACCAGCCTCTTTGCCGAAATTTCAGGCGTCCAACCACAATTGAGAGTTTGATATGCGGAAATAGATAACTTTTTTATAAGTTCCGCGTTATCATACAAATGTACAACCAACTCTTTCATATCGTCAACGTTGCACGCCTCGTATAAATATCCGTTTTCGCCGTGCTTTATAAGATAGGGGGCTGAACCAACTGCATTTGAACAAATGCAAACGCAACCTGCGTTTAAGCCCTCGTTTACAACTACGCCCCAACCCTCGTTTTTATCGCTCGTAACGATTAACACGCTCGCCTCTTCCATTTTTTTACGAGTTTGAGATTGAGGTAAACTACCCGTCATTTTAACGCAATCGGATAAATTGCGGGAAATAATTTCCGATTTAATCTCGCCTTCCAAATCGCCCGTTCCCACAATTTCAAGAGTGAAATCAACGTTTTCGCATTTAAGCTTTTCAGCGAGGGAAACAACGTCAATCGTGCGTTTCCAGTCTATAATTCTTCCAACCCACAAAAGCTTTAACGGTTTAGCTATTTTAGCGTTTGAAAGTTCGTTTATATCGTATTCGTTAAATTTTGGGAAGTATCCCCATTTATAGCGCCTGCCCTTGAATGCACCGAAAAGCGAAAAATCATAGCTTGCGTATGCGCTTGCACACAGCACGGCTTTCTTAATTCGCCTGTTTTTTACGCGATATTTGTAAGCGCACTTTAAGCGCCTCAAAAACCCTACCTTTCCCCTCTTAAAAAGCCTTTCGCAATAATATAAAACCAAAGCGTCACGCTTTAATACAAAGCGGGTGATATCGATAGCGCTGTCACCATAAATAATGACGTCCGCTGTGAAAATTAGGGCTTTCAATTGCTTTTTGGAAAGCGTAGACGCGTCCTTAAAGTAAGGATATTCACTCTCGTTGATTTTCCAACCGAGCTTAACTCTTTCCTCGGTCATTTCTTCCGTTTGCAAAAAGCAAAAATCAACGCCTTCCATTTTATATAAAGCACCGCACAGCTCCGTTTGGTGATTGTTTAAATAATTTGAAATAAAAATGATTTTCATATTATTCCCAGAAGAAAGTATACGACGGATTATTAAGTATCAATAACGCCACGAGTAAAACTACCGCCACAACGTTTACAAACGTTCTTTCTTTGCCTTTGAACATATTGATTATCGATGGAACGTAAAGCATTAAATATACCGAGAAATACTGAACGGCACGCATCGCCGATTGATTTATAAACGTTAAAGGCAAAAGCACTGCGCCTACAACAACCATATTAAGCGAAAGCACACAATCTTTTCCCTTCTTGTTTATAAGCGTAAAGATAACGATGCCGAGCGCCGTGAGTGCGTAATATAAAATTGCAAAGGTTGACGCACCTGCGCCTTCATAGAATTTATCGTATTCGCTGTATCCAACTATTCCAGACAATACAGACATTAGCTGGGTTCTGAAAAAATACGCAAAAACTATAAGCGCGGTATACACGAACACGGTAAGACCTGTCACTTTTATCGTTCTTATAAACGGAACGATTGCAAGCGCTATAACCGATTTGTGTATGGGAATTAAAATTAAGAGGAGAAGATAGTATAAAACGTATCTTTTCTTCTTTAATAATTCCGAGCCTATAAACACCATTATTCCCGTAACAATCGTTTGCCTTATACCCGTGATTGCAAAGAATGAATAAAACAGGCAAGAAAAGATTATAAAGCTGAGCAAGGGATTCTCGGAATTTCTATAAATCCACACGCCCATCGGGACTGTGAATATAATTGCAATGAACACTAAGAAAAGCTGATAATCTGTGGAAAACACTTGGAACAACTTTTGAAAGAGCGTATATCCCGGGTCTTTTACTGAATTAACGCCGTTAAACCAGTCGGCAAACTCGTAAAAACACTCCTTCCAAGTGGTAGCTTGAGCATCGAAAAAGAGGTATTCATATCGAGCGGTATCAGCGCCTACGCTAAGACCTCTCAAGCCCGATATAAGTATCCATTGTATAGTTGCTTGCACGCAAAAATACAGTTTCCCCCTTTTTGAATCAGTAGCGGAAACCCAAAAGAAATATCCTAATATGAGCAATGCAATGTTAATTAGATAAACTGACATTTTAGAATTATTTTCCCTTGATTATATCACCGTAAAACTCTAACGTTTGGTCGAAAATATTACCCTTTTCAAATTTATTAGCCGATTTTACACAGTTTTCAAAATAAAAGTCTTTACCCGTGTTTTTTACCTCGAGGATTTTCTCTTTTACGGCACTTAAATCGCCAACTCCCACAACGTAACCACAACCCTTATCTACAAGCTCAGGGCACGCGGTAGCATCGTAAACAATAACCGGCGTTCCACAAGCAAGAGCCTCGGTAATTACCTTGCCGTAGCTATCCTCTCTTGATAAATGAACGTACACCCCCGAACTTTGATATAGCTTTGCCATATCTAAAGCGGAGGAAACGTAATCGATAAACACGACGTTAGGCGGAAACTTTATATTCCCCTCTCTTTTACCTACCAAAACGAACTTGGTATCAGGTAAACTCTTAGCAAGCTCTACAAAGTCTAAGTACTTAGACGAACCGCCCTTCCACTTAGCGCTAACGCCTAATACGATAAAGCTTTCATTTTTAGAGTTGTTAGGCGTGAACACGCTTGTATCCACCCAGTTATATACGCGCTTTATATTAGCAGTTTTCAAAATAGACTTTTCAGCCTGAGTTTTTATCCATTCCGACACGGCAATCACGCCAAGTCGTTTAAATTCTTGGTAAAGCCTTTCTTTATCCTTAAGCATTTTTCCCGTTCTATCAAAAAAGTACGAGGGAATATCGCTTTTGAGGCGTGGGCAGTTACCGCAACCGCTTTGCCAGCGGTAACAACCTGCACTCGTATAGTGAGTGCACTTACCGGTAAACGCATTACAATCGTGTAACGTTATAACGGTAGGAATATCATTTTCCTTTAAATATTTTAAAAATTTAAACGAATTTATAAAATTGCCGTGGAGGTTGTGAAGGTGAACGATATCTGGCTTTTCAGTTTTTACAGCTTTTATTAAACGGTTGGTAGCACAGTTTGAATAGTAACCTTGCAAACCCGTAAAGCGAGATAACAAAGCGTGTACTTTAACAGAGGCAAGCCCCGTCATCTTTACGGCGTGCGGATTGCTAGAATTGCCGTTACCGTAAAAAATCTTACACTCGTGCCCGCGGTTTATATATTCCGTTGCAAACTCTTCAACTATATTGCCGGTACTACCCATACCGCAGGTTGCGTTAACGTAAAATATCTTCATATCACAAATTCTCTAAAAGGGAATATAGTTTTTCCTCAATAATTTCTCTGCTGTGATTTTTAACAGCAACGTCGTGCGCTCTTTTACCGTAATAATTAAGTAAAGTTTGGTCGTTTGCCAGCTTTTGCAAGGCAATTTTTATATCTTCCTCGTTCTCTGCAATCAAGGCACAATCGTTCTCAGCTAAATACTCAGAAAAAGCATGCTCCTTAACACATATTGCAAATATACATTTACCGCTACCTAAATAATCGGTTAGTTTTGTGGAAAAAGAAAGCCTTGCAACGTTTTTATTTTTACCTTTTAACGCCTCTAATAAAAGCAACACGTCCGCTCCGCTTAAAACGCTGTCTACCTCGTACGACGGTATACCACCTTTTAAATTAACGGGGCTTTTAAACAACTCTTTTTCCTCTTTTGAAAGGTAGGTTTGACTGTACACGTCTACCTCAAACCTGTCTTTAAGTTCTTCGCTTTTATCTAAAACGTCGGATAAAAGTTTAAGCGTATCTAACCTGCCTATCTTCAAATTGCCGGCATATACAATTTTTATCTTTCCGCCACCCACTAAGTATTCGTTATAAGGCCTTACGTCAATAGGTTTTGTAATTACGGTTGAGTTTATCTTAAAATACTCGTCCGCCTCAGCCTTGGTCTTTGGTGAAATTGCCAAAAACGCCGAACTTTTACTTGCAGTCTTTTTAAGGCTTTTTCTTTGAGCGGTGCGCTCTATAAGGAAAAGCAAATCTTTCTTTCTCTGTTTAAACGTAAAGTTGTCGTCCCAGAAAAAACCTACACCCTTTGCCTTAGTCACTTTTAACGAGTAGCGAACTACCCTGTTAAAATAACGATAGCCCTCCATTCCGTAAATTATAACGTCAGGCTTAAAGTCTAATAAAAACTCCTTAAGAGCCTTGCTTTTCCACCTGCCTATTCTCCAAATGAATTCGCGAACGAAAAGGAGTAATCTATTTCTCTTCTTGCCGTATTTTTTATATCTCTCACTCGTTTTATCGATATTTTTCGCGTCTTCCTCGCTAACAGTTAAATCGCTTGAAGAGTACAGCTTGCCCGTTTTAACCCTTGGTTTTAAAACGCTTTTTATTACAGCCGATTCGGATATTTGAAAATATTTGCTACAGCCCTTTCCCGAGGGAACGTCCTCACGCAAGTATAAACTTGCCATATTTTCGGGATTGTAGTTACTAAACAAGGATGCAAAAGTGCTAGCGGTAGTTGCACCGTTTAAATCACTCCAACAATCCATAGTTACAAACAAAATTTTCTTATCCATACAATCTCCAAAGCAGATAGGTTATAAGCTTAAATTATCAAAAAATTCCCTTTCAGTTGAACTCAAAGCATAGCTCTTTGCATAGTCGTAAGCGCTATTTGCTACGTTATCGTAAAGTTCTTTATCGTTATAGAGGTCAACTATTGCCTTAGTAAACTCAGCCTCGTCGTTAGTCATAAAACCGATTTCACTATTTGGAACAAGTTCTCTATGCCCGCGGTTAACGCTTACCACAACGGGTTTTTTAGTAAGCATTGCCTCAACTACGTTAAAAGGCAAGCCCTCGCGCTTGCTCGCGGATAACACCACGTCGCACGCGCGCACGTAATATTCAATGGCAGGCTGATAACCTAAAAGAGTAACGCAATTTTCTACGTTTAAAGATTTAATCTCGTTTTCAAGTTCGCTCTTATTCGGTCCGTTACCTGCCAACCATAAGCGGAAATTAGGTATTTGCTCTTTGAGCTTTGGTACAAGCCCTATCAAGTATTTTTGATTTTTATTAGCGTTGAGTTCACCCGTGCAAAGACAGATAAAATCCCCCTCGTTAACATTAAGTTCCTTTCGCAACTTGAGTTTTTCATCTTCACTTACGGGATAATGCCTCTTATCGTTTACACCCATGCCGTGAATATGCTTTACGGTAGTTTTGAATTTTTGAGTAGCTAAGGCGTAATCCTCCTTAGTAATTGTCATCAAAACGTCAGTCCTTTTAGCCATAAGCTTTTCAATGGGGTAATACATAAGCCAGTTCTTCTTGGGCGCGCCTTTGTAGAAGTGAAAACCGTGTGCAATATACACGATTTTCGTTCCCTTCTTTCTCGCCTTTTTACCAGCAAGCCTCGTAATCAACGCCCCTACGGGAGTATTACAAATAATTAAATCAAAGCCCTCGGCGTTTATAAGCTTTTTGAGCTTTTTAAGCGCTTTAAAATTTTTCAAACTAAAGGGACTACGGCGAAACGGAATTTCCACAGCGTTATCAGCATAACTAAGCTTAAGCCCGTTCTTTTCAGCAAGGTTATTTCGACCTGCAACCCAAACCTCGTAGCCCTTTTCCTTAAACTCTTTCAAATATGGTAAATGAAATTGACAAACGTGACTAAAAACGGTTGCCACGTATAAAACCTTTTTCATAAGCTCTCCGAAGTTAAATTTTGAATTATAAGGCTATATAACCTATCACTATTACCGTCACCAACAAAACTGTTGTGCGGAGAAAGTATCACGTTGTCTAAATCCCAAAGTTTACTTTCCTTAGGTAAAGGTTCAACCGAAGTAACGTCAATCACCGCGCCCATAAGTTTCGTTTCAAGCGCGCTTAAAAGTGCGTTTTCATCAACGATTTTCCCCCTTGCAATATTAACGAGAACACTGCCCTCTTTCATAGCGTTAAAACTTTCAACGCTAAATAAGTTTTCAGTATCTTTCGTTAGAGGCAAGGTCAAAACAACAACGTCAGCATGCGCTAAAACTGAAGAAAGGCTATCTAACGGCAAAACCTCGTCGAAACAATCGTTTTTTACAGGATAGATATCAATGCCCGTTACCGAACACCCAAACGCCTTAAAGCGCTTAGCACACTCGCTACCAACGCTTCCTGCGCCTATTATTAAAACTTTTTTGCCAAAGAGTTCGCGATTAGTTCTAATCTTTTCCCAAAGCTTACCCTTTTTATTTTCATAAAAGGTAGGCATGTTTTTGTAGAGGCTGAGAACTCCCGCTAAACAAAACTCCGCCATGGGAATACTATATACCCCGCGCGCGTTGAAAAGCTTAACGCCTTTTGACTTTAAATACTCAACGTCAACGCGGTCATACCCAGCACTCGTTAATTGAACGTAACGAAGGCTTGTAAACTTTTCCAAATCGTGAAAAAGAAAAAGCCCGTTACATACAACCCCCTCAACACAATCGTAATCACAAGGAATATCGTCCTTTTCATTTTGCATAAAAACGACTTCGTGCCCGAGTGACTCAATTTGCTTAAGTTGTTGCTTGGAGCAATTAAACGCTCCCGTAACGAGTATTTTCATAAGTTAAGGCATATATTGCAATATATCTTCTATTGCAATCTTCATTTCAGAATGGTTTTGAGCGTAATCAAATTTAGAGTTCATACAGTCTTTTTCAAGTTCTCTAATCTTTTTTACGCCTTCAGTAAAGGTCTTTTCAATAACCTCCAAGTCAGTTTGCGTTTGAAGATTTAAAAAGCTCCTTGAAAGTATTGCACCGGTCGAACCTAAACGATAATGTTCTTTGATTATCATTTCCGCAGGGATAACTCCCTTACCTATGGAGGCGATACCGCCAAATCCGTACGGAATACCTTTTAATTTGAACTTTTCGCAAAGCTTTTCAACAGTACCGTCAGCCAAGAGCTCAAACATAAACTTCTTGCCATAGCCGATACTTAAATCGTTAATGCCAACGTGCACACGGTCAATACCGTCGAGAGCTAAAATCTCATCTACACACTCAACCGCCTCAGGCGTTTCGATAAGTAAGATTGTCTTAACCCTACCGTCAACACATGCTAAGAACCTCTTAACCTCTTCAACCGTTTTGAAATACGGGAGCATAATCTCATCAGCACCCGCATCGATTATAGCGTTGATTTCTTCTTCGGTAGAACAATATTCGTCCGTCCTATCATGGATATGGTTACACCTTACCAAAAGCTTTGCACCGGATATTGCCTTACGAACGTTCCTAACGTCTTCTATCTCGTGATGATTTTTTACCGTGTTGCCTTTTTGACGCAAATCCTTGTCGATATACTCCATATCAACGAATATGTAATCGACGCCAGACTTTTCCGCAATGACAGCTATCTCAGGAGT
>JAFQEV010000050.1 GCA_017398825.1 Clostridia bacterium | reverse complement strand
GCTCGCCCTTGAACAAGAGTTTAAAGGATTCGCAAGCACCTGAACGGTTTTTAGCAAGAATAATTTCAGCCTCAGCTTGATTTTTCGGCTGTGCCTCAGCCTCGTCGGTAGCAGCACGGTCAGGCCTATGAATAAACATAACGATATCGGCGTCTTGCTCTATCGCACCAGATTCGCGAAGGTCAGAAAGTTGAGGCCTTCTCTTACCCGTTTCAGACGCACGGTTAAGCTGAGAAAGCGCAATAACGGGAACGTCAAGTTCCTTTGCTATCATTTTAAGCCCTCTTGAAATTTCGGTAATTTCAGCTTGACGTGACTCGTTAGACTTAACTGCGTTCATAAGTTGAATATGGTCAACTACGATTAAATCGAGCTTACCACCCTGCAAACTCTTAAGTCTTCTACACTTACTTAAAATATCGGGAATAGTAGTCATTGACGTGTCGTCAATGAAAATTTTAGTGGAATTAATAATCTTTTGAGCGTTCCAAAGCTTTTTCCACTCATCAGAATCAAGTTTACCCTTCTTAGCCCTTTGACCGCTAACGCCACCGATTGAGCAAAGCATACGCTCGGTGAGCTCAGACTTAGTCATTTCGAGTGCGAAAACTGCACAAACGGCTTGATGGCGAACGGCAACGTTTTCAACGATATTCATTGCAAGCGTGGTTTTACCAACCGAGGGGCGCGCTGCAAGAATAATTAAGTTGCCTCTATGTAAACCGTTAGTTAAATCGTCAAGTGCGGTAAAGCCCGTGTGTAAGCCTTGAAGATAGTTTTTATCGCTTTGTATCTTTTGAAAAGTCTCCAAAACTCCGTCAACGTTCTCGTTTACGTCAGTAAGCGAAGAAGTATCTAACTGTTCGGAAATATCATAGATAAGCTTTTCCGCGTACGCAACCGATTTAGAACCGCTATCGCTTGACTTGGCGTCTTTAGAGATTGCCTCGGAACATCTTATAAGCTTTCTCAACACGCTGTCACGCTTAACTATTTCAAGATAATACTCGTAGTTAGCAGCGGAGGGCGTGCTCTTTAAAATTTCCGTGAGATAATCAATACCGCCCACTCTATCGAGCATAGATTTCTTCTCAGCGCTTGCCATAAGCTCTGCGTTATCTCCGCTCTTTTTATCGTATTTAACGGAAGGAGTTTTATTCAAAACGTCGATAACCGTAACCATATCAACAGGCTTTGCATCGGATAAAACCTCAAACATAGCGTTGAATATGAGCTTGTGCGCCTCAACGTAAAAATCCTCAGCCTTTAATTTACTTGCAATTTCAAATTGAACTTCCCTATCGATAAGTATCGAACCGAGCACGCTTTGCTCAGCCTCGAGAGAATATGGAAGTACGTTGTTTATATCTTTTGCCATAATGTTTCCCTTAAATTAATTTTTCAAATTCGTTAAGCGCGTCCTCAAATGATTTGAACGCCATTTCCATAGCGTCGCCGTCTAAAAGGTCAACGCCGGTGAGTTTTAACAATTCGGTGGGCTTATCAGAACAGCCCGAGGATAAAAAGTTAAAATACTCTTTAACCTCTTTTTCTCCACCGTTTAAAATCCTTTCAGCAATCGCTATAGCGCTGATAATGCCGGTTGCGTATTTATAAACGTAAAACGCCCTGTAAAAGTGAGGAATTCTCGCCCATTCAAACGAAATTTCCTTATCCGAAACAACGCTTTTACCGTAATACTTCTTATTGAGCTTTAAATAGAACGCGTTTAAAACCTCTTTTGTAAAAGGCTCGCCTTTTTCAGCAATTTCGTGGGCAAACTCTTCAAATTCTGAAAACATAGTTTGTCTAAACAACGTCGTTCTTATCGTATCGAGATAATAGGAAAGGAAATACTTCTTCGTAGTTTTGTCTTTGGCGTTTTTAATGAGATACTTGATAAGTAAAATCTCGTTTACGGTCGATGCAACTTCGGCAACGAATATCTTGTAGTCCGCCTTGCTAACGGGCTGTGCGCCGTTTGAGAAATACGAGTGAATTGAATGCCCAAGCTCGTGCGCTATCGTAAATACGCTGTGCGTTGTTTTGTTGTGATTGAGTAAAACGTAAGGGTGCGGTACTTTGTAAACGCTAACGCTATACGCGCCACTCCTTTTACCGTCGTTTTCATAAACGTCAATCCACCGCTCGTTCTTTGCTCGCTTTAACAAATCAAGATAATCTTCGCCAAGCGGTTTTAAACCCTCAAGAACTAAATCAAACGCCTCTTCGTAATCAAGCTTTAAATCGGCGTTTTCAGTTATAGGAACGTACAAGTCGTACATGTGAATGTTTTGTCCTATTATACCCTTCCTATCGGCAATATACCTATGAAGAAGGGGTAAAGCCTTATGAACGGAAGAAATAAGGTTTTTATAAACCTTAACGTCAACCTCCTCGGAGTGAAGCGCCTTTGCTAAAGACGACGGGAATTTTCTTACCCTTGATAAGAACACGTCCTTATCCACGTTTCCCTTATAAAGCGCAGTTATCGTGTTTAAAACCTTTTCGTACGCCTTATAATACGCTTTAAACGCCGAACGGCGAACTGAAACGTTTGGGTTTTGCAATAAAAGTGAGTAAGTTGCGTGAGTTACCTTTACTTTTTTGCCGTCAACCTTAATAGTGGGAAAATCAAGGTCTACGTTATCAAGCATAGAAAACGCATCGTCATAACCACCGTAAACCTTTCCACCGAGAGATAAAACTTTTTCCGTCTCCTCAGACAAAAGGTGTGGTAAAAAGTCAACCACCCTCTTTAAATCAAGGTTGTAATCTTTCATTATGGGATCAGATGCAAACTCCGTGAGCTTTGATGCACCAAGGAGTGAAAGCTCCGGCTCAATGAACGAAACCTCGCTCGAAAACTTAACCGAAACTTCCTCAATCATACATGAAAGTTCATTGCCTAAGGGGCTTGTACCGTCCTCATCTCTTTTCATCATTGCGTACACCGAAAGTATTTCAAGTTCGGAAAGCAATGAATACATTTTATCAAAGCACGCCTTTATTTGTTGAACGTTGTTAAGCGTGCCTTTAAAAGATGAAAAATCTAAAGATTTTTCGAGTGATTTTAGTCTTGAAACAAATTCCTCTTTTCCGCTTAATATCTCGTCAGTATTCCACTTGTATTTAAGTTCTATTTCGCCTCTTTTCATCAATTCTCCTTCTTATATGCAAGCAAATAGCTGGAATTTGTTGCCACTGTTAAAATATCGCCTTCACAAATATCGTCAACAACCACCTCATTATCGACGTAGATGGTGTGTTCAACGTAATCGTTTTGCGCGTCCGACCACTCGAGAACTACTATTCTCGTACAGTCTATACCACTTTTGTCAACCGTATCGCTAAAAACGCTTAAAACGGTTACTTTATCAACGTTTCTCTTTCCACACGCTGAAAACAGCAAAAAGTTAAAATATTTTCTAACGCTACCGTAAATAAACTGGAAATGCAAAAACGAGTACGTCACGAACGCAATTATTACCAAAAACATCGCAATCATAAGCGGTATTCTCGCTTTAGTTTTGTACGGCTCGAACGCGTAATAAATAATTATCCCTACAACGAGTAGCAATGCAAGGATACAAACTACCACGTAAGTAATTACTTGGCGTTTTTTAAGTTTTCTATATTTTTCAACGTATTCGGTTGTGTAAAGTTCTCTCATAATCGTAAATTCCTATTCGCTAAATTTAAACGCCCAGCCAAATAGCGAGGTTATAACCTTTTTGTTCTTAATTGTAGATTTAGTAACCACGCCTTTAACGTACTCTTTCTTAATCGGTCCGTAAATTTTACTGTCTTCACTAATGGGTCTATTATCACCCATAACGAATAATTCACCCTCACCTATTACCGCACTCGGAAAATACGGAGTATCAACCGAAAGATACGGCTCGTTTAATATAACGAATTCATTAGTTCCAGCATACTTTATATGAACCTTATCGTTTTCACACTTAATTTCATCGCCCTCAATCGCAATAACGCGTTTTATCACCATTCCGTGACTTGGGTAATCAAACACGATAACGTCACCGCGGTCGGCTTTTAAAGCGCGATTTACAAACAAAACGTCACCGTCAACTAAAGTTGAGTACATAGAAGACCCCTCGACCTTAACGAGTGAAAAAACGGACGTGCTCAGGTAAAAAACCACGAGCAAAATCAGCAAAAGCACGCCGTAAAAAGTATAACTATTCGATTTTCCCTCTTCGTTATAGCCGAGCAAGTTGTCCTGCATTTTACTCTCCGATAATCTTCTTTAATCTCTTTTCAAATTCGGGAACGGTAAGCATTACAACCCTACCGCAACCCTCGCACTTAATCTTTACGTCAGCCCCAACTCTTACAACCGTCCAAATCGACGAACCGCACGGGTGCTGTTTTTTAGTTTCAATTTTATCTCCTACGGATATTTTCATAATCACCTATAAAACGAGGAAATTATTAACCGCAACGCCACCTTGAGAGGATACGGCGATTGAATAAATATCGTCAAAATTCTTAATGGGCATGCCTATGTCTGTTTTAAACTCGGAAAACTCAACGGTTAAGTTTTGCCATTTATTTTGACCTAAAAGTTTTACGCTCGTTGCGTACTCAAAACCACTCTTTGAAAGAAGTTTTATCGTAACGGTATCGGCAACCTGAGTAAACACGTCAAATTTAATAAACGATTTATCGTTTAACACCTCGCCAAACTCTTTTATCGCATAGGAAATTAGAGTGTTTTTCGTTGATACGCCTAAAATTCCAAGCGGACCGTTAACGTATTCGCGAAGTTTATCTACCGTAAACGTATTGCCAAGCTTTTTACCCTTAAAATCGTCAACGATAAACGTCGTCATAAGCCTTGAAGAACTAAATATTACGTTGGGTATTTTTGAGTTTGAATTGATGTTTACGTTTTCAAACACAAATTTTGAGCTTAGCGCCAAGCCTGAATTGTATTTGACAACAGCGTACGCAATCTCAAAATCAACAAAGCCGTGCAATCTCCTTCTAAACACACACTCACCCTCTTTTGAAGATTCGAGAGGGGGCATAAACCACACGCGCTCGCTCGCGTTCATAGCGTTACTGCTTGCATAAACGTGAACGCTCTTAACGTCGTCAACGTTAGAAAATTCCACCGTATACACAACGTCCTCACCGTCAACCTCGAGCGAAATCTTAGGAACTGACGGGAATTTTACACGCTTTGAAGAGAGATATTTTTGGAAAAAAACTTGAACGTCAGTCAAACAATACCTATCAAGCGTATCAAACGAAGAATTAACAAAGTTATGCCAGCTTTTATTTTGATTATTTACCCTTTGCAAAGTATCTATTGCCCTTTCGGGATCAAATTCAGGGCTGTTAGTTGCTCCGAGATAAAGTACGGGGACTTTTACGAGCTGAGCGTAAGAATGCGCGTCAACACCAGCAATAAACCTACAACGCTCGTCGTCAAGCTCTATTTCTTCTTGCGAAAACTTGTCAACGCCTTTATAGGCAAGCCAACCTGCACCAAAAGCAAAAACTGCTGCGTTTACCCTATCGTCAGTCGCAGTTAATTGCCAAGCAACGTTTGCACCGTGCTTTAAACCTAAAACGCCTATCTTGCCGTTAGGGTTATCGGCTTTTGCATAAGATACTGCGTATCTTGCAACGGCACACCATTCATACCAAGAGGTTTCACGAGCATTAGTATCAACGTAATCCATACGCCTACCGCGTTGCTCGTAATTTGCATACGAAATTTCATCGGGATAAACGGTAAAATCAGTCTCACCGTCAACCTTACCACGCAAATCAACCGTTAAAACGTTAAAGCCAAGCGATGAAAAGTAACTAACCAAATTAACGTCAGCCCCCTCGGAAACGCTAGGCAATATAACGATAGTATCGGATTTCGTATTCTTTTGTTTTGCGTATACGCCGTAAATTCTAACTCTTTTTTTAGCAACGCTCCTGCCCGAAAAGTAAAAATAATTAAAAACTGCGTTGCCTATCGTTTCGGTTTTTAAAACTGTTTCCTTAAAAGGTAAACTATCGTCAAAGCCTTCCCAAAGCGTTATAGGCGTTAAAATCTCGTTTGCCATAATCTCATCCTAAATTTTTATCGACGTTTCTTATTATACACCAAATTTTTAAATTTTGGTAGCCTTTTCATAACTTTTTATAAAATTATTATTATTTATTTTTTTCGCACACACGCGTAAGGGTTTGATTTTAACATTAATTTTAGTTTGAATTTATTTTATATTTTACGATATTATCGCATTTTTTATAGTTTTTTCAATTTTGCTTTTTGCTTGAAATCAACCTCTGCAATAGTTTAAAAAAAAATGCTAAACACTAAATATTGTGATTTGAAAAAAAATTAAAATTTCGCTTGCATAATTTATTAAATTAATATATTATTTTATATACTACGACAAAAAGTGAGAGTATAATTATGTCCTTTTGTTCATTTTCAAAAGAGAATACTAAATCGGGTAAAACGTTAATCGACAATATTTTTATTCAAAACTACCTACCCGATGCACCAGATCAAGCCGTAAAGGTATACCTCTACGGTTTATACTTATGCCAAAATTCTGAATTTTCTTTAGACCTTAGCGCTTTTTCGGAAATTTTAAAGATTGAACAAAAGGAAGTTATCGATTGCTTTAAATTTTGGGACGAGTACGGCATCGTTAGCATAATATCCGAGTCCCCCTTTGCCGTGCACTACTACCCGCTGAGTGACAGTACTGCAAAATATAGGCGTTTCAACCCCGAAAAGTACTCGGAATTTTCAAAGCAAGTTCAGCTTATAATTACCGAGCGCATGATTTCCGTCACCGAGTTTAACGAGTATTTTACTTTAATGGAAAATACTTCTTTAAAACCCGACGCTCTACTTTTGATAATTAAATACTGTGCTGGGCTTAAAGGCAATAATATAGGCTATAAATACATATTAACTGTTGCAAAGGAGTTTATTTCAAGAGGTATTACGACGGTTGACCTTATAAATAAGGAGCTTGACGGGTATTTTGTATCTTCAGGCGAGCTTTCCGACGTATTTAAAGCGCTTAAAACAACTAAATCTCCCGATATTGAGGATATGCAATTATTTAAGCACTGGACTGAAAAACTCGGCTTTGAGCACTCGTTTATCATTGAGGTTGTAAAAATTACTAAGAGTAAAACTATTAAAAAACTCGATAAATCTATCGAGGAATTGTATTCAAACAAGTGCTACACCGTTGAAGAGGCAAAAAACTACTTTGCACTCAAGAAAGAACGTTTTGAGCTATGCTCTGAAATTTCTAAAAAACTCGGTCTTTATATTGAGGTTTTAGATAACGTTTTATCAACTTACGTTTCACCCTGGCTTTCCATGGGTTTTGATAAAAACACCCTCTTGTTTATTGCCGATTATTGTTTTAGAAAAAATAAGCGCACATACGAGCTTATGAACGATACGGTTAACAAGCTCTACAAACTCGGCTTAATAACCGTTCAAAGCATTACTTTATTTATTGAACAACACAACAAAAACGACGAGTTTATCGAAAAAATTCTCGCTTATGCAGGCACTCAAAGAAAGGCGAACGCTTGGGATAGAGAAAACCTTGAAAACTGGCGCTCATGGAACTTTACCGACGATATGATTTTAGAGGCGGCAAAGCGCTCAAGCCATACCTCAAACCCCATTGCCTATATGAACAGCGTATTATCCAACTGGAAGAGCCAAGGCGTGTTTACGGTAAAGGAATTAGACCGCGTTTCAGCGCCCCAAACTACCGCCAAAACCGTTCATTTTGAAAACGAAAGAACTTATTCTTCAAACGAGCTTGACGAGCTTTTAAAGCGCTTTGAAGATTTTAAGGTGTGATATGATTAAGTCAAAATTCCTAATTGATAAGGTTAACGATAAATACTTTAACCTAAAGGCTGAAAAATATGCCGTAAAGCGTTATAACGACGATATTTTAAACGGTAACGCCGAATATATCGAGCTTGAAAACGGGCTTGGCAAGGCTAAATTTGAGCTTGCTAAGGCTGAATATCAAGAAAACGCAGAACAAATTAAAAAACTCTCAACCGAAGTTGAGATTTACAAAGCTCGAATTGAAAAGCTAAAAGCCACCCTTAACTTAGCGCCTGTAAAATATGCGTGCAACATTTGTAAAGATACGGGCTATGCGGAAGGAAAGCGTTGCAAATGCTATTACAAATACTTAACTCAGCTTGCGCTTGAGAGCTTGGGCGTTTCCGAGCCTGAGGACGCTGACTTTTCAAGCCTTATTCAAAACCCCAAACTTGCAAAGCAGTTCAAGGTTATTAAAAACTACGCTGATAACTTCCCTAAAACACAAATTAACAACCTTATTTTTTCAGGAAACGTAGGCACGGGCAAAACCGAACTTGCAAAATGCGTTTTAACAAGCGTTAAAAAGAGCGATAACATCGCGCTTTATCTCACCTCAACGGAGCTTAATGCAATATTTGTTAAAATGCACACGTCTGAGGTTGATAGAAATTTGATTTTCGAGGTGTTATCCGATGCCGACCTTTTAATTATCGACGATTTAGGCACGGAAACAATTTATAAAAACGTTACCGTTGAATATCTACTTTCGCTCGTGTCAAATAGAATTGAAAAGGGAAAGCATTTAATAATTACCACAAACCTTACCGACAAAGAGCTTTTACAGCGCTATAACGAGCGCTTTACGTCGAGAATATTAGATAAATCAAAATCACTCTTTATCCCCTTTTATTCCGACGATTTTAGAAAACTCATATAGTTTATAAACAAAAAAATCTGCGATTAAATCGCAGATTTTTAATTTTACTTAAATTCAAATATAATAGCGCCGAGTTGTTCAATAATATCTCTTGCAATTTTATTATCTACAACAATTCTAACCTTTTTCCTAATACGAGGAACTCTATAAAAACTATCGTGATTAACAGCCATTACGGTATTTTCCGACAACGTATTTGTGAAAAGCTCTATATAGAAATGGCTCTTTTTCAAATTGAGAACGGCATCAAGGAATATACAAAACGCTATAACACCAACTAAAATTGCGCCGATAGTAACGTATAAGTTTTTAAGGAGAACTGCTAAAACTACGCAACCTGCAATTAAAAGAACGGATAAAAGTATCATTAACACTGGTGCAAGCTTTGAAGGCATCTCGTGGCGAAGAGATATATTTTGGATAGCCTCAATCGCAACCTCTCTCCTATCAATCTTTCTCTTATTAGATACCGTTGATACAACACGCTTATTAGTTACGGTTAAAACGTGCTCGGTGTTTTTTCTCTTACTACTAAACTTATTTGAAGTAGCGTAATTCCACTCGTTTAAAATAATTTCATTTTTTGCTAAAATCATATCAAAAATTCCTTATCAATATATTATACCTTTATAGGCTCGGCATAACTAACGCCAAACGTTTCAACCGTAACCTCTTTCATAATTTGGTCTTCATACGGTCTATCATGCCAGTCAGTTGCTGTTTCAGCAATCTTGTCAACGTTTTCAATACCCTCGATAACCTTGCCAAACGATGCATACTGCCCGTCTAAATGCGGACTATCCTCGTGCATAATGAAAAATTGCGAGCCTGCGGAATTAGGAGCCATAGTTCTTGCCATTGAAAGAACGCCACGAACGTGCTTTAAATCGTTTTTAAATCCGTTAGCGGTAAACTCACCCTTTATCGAATAGCCAGGGCCACCCGTGCCCGTACCGTTCGGGCAACCGCCTTGTATCATAAAGCCGGGAATTACCCTATGGAAACAAATTCCATTATAATATCCTTTGGATATTAAGGAAATAAAGTTATTTACCGTGTTAGGCGCTATTTCAGGATACAATTCAGCCTTGATAACACCGCCATCGTTTAAATTTATTGTAACTATAGGATTTTTATTAGCCATAAACATTACTCCTCGTATTTGATAAGCTCAACTCCAGCCTCTTTTAATAAGGTAACCGAAAACTCGTCAGGATACCCGTTTTTGTAAATAACGCGCTTTATCCCAGAATTGATTATCATTTTAGTACAAATCGTGCACGGCTGATGCGTAACGTAAATAGTTGCACCCTCAACCGAAATACCCATCTTTGCCGCTTGACAAATAGCGTTTTGTTCAGCGTGAACTGCATAGCACGTTTCTTGGCGCGTGCCGGAGGGAATATTTAATTTTTTCCTCAAACATTCGCCCTTATCCTTACAGCTAACAACGCCAGAAGGTGCACCATTGTAGCCGGTAGCTAAAATTCTATTATCTTTAACGATAACTGCACCAACGTGCCTACCGTCTTGATAACAGCTCGACCACTCGCCTATAAAATCTGCCATTTCAACGAAACGTTTATCCCACTTGTTCATAATTAACTCCAAATCGTATATATAATAGTTTAACATAATATAAATTTTATTGCAATATATTTTCATTTTTAATTAACCATATTTTCAACAAAATTTTTTATTTTTTTGACGGTATTCTATTGACAAAAATTTTTATATGGCTATAATAGAGTTAGCAGTCTTAGGTTGAGAGTGCTAAAACGAGTGATTTTATATTTAAGGAGTTAAATTATGAATATTAGACCATTGTTTGATAAAGTCGTGGTTACTGAGAACAATAAGGAAGAAACTACTAAAACCGGTTTTATCCTTCCCTCCGCATCGCAGGAGAACCAGCAAACTGCTACCGTAGTTGCAGTTGGCCCCGGCGGAGTTATTGACGGTAAGGAAATTACTATGCAAGTAAAGGTTGGCGACGTGGTTTTATATGCAAAATACGCAGGCAGTCAATTTAAAGTTGACGGTAAAGAATTTACTATCATTAAACAAAGTGATATTTTAGCAATTGTTGAATAATAAGGAGTTTTAAAATTATGGCTAAACAGATTAAGTACGGCGAAGAGGCAAGAAAGGCTTTAGAGGCAGGTGTAAATACCCTTGCTGACACAGTTAAAATTACACTTGGACCTAAGGGTAGAAACGTCGTTTTAGATAGAAAGTTCGGCGCTCCCCTCATCACTAACGACGGTGTTACCATCGCAAAGGAAATCGAGCTTGAAGACGCGTTTGAAAACATGGGCGCACAACTCGTTAAAGAAGTTTCCACCAAGACTAACGACGTTGCTGGTGACGGTACTACTACTGCAGTAGTTTTAGCTCAAGCAATTATTAGAGAAGGTCTTAAGAACTTAGCGGCTGGCGCTAACCCCATCATCTTAAAGAAAGGTATCAAAAAAGCAGTTGACAGCGCTGTTGAAGAGCTTAAAGCAGTTTCTAAACCCGTTACCGATAAAAAGGCAATCGCTCAGGTTGCATCAATTTCCGCTGGTGATGAAGAAATCGGCGCTTTGATTTCAGACGCAATGGAAAAAGTTGGAAACGACGGCGTTATCACTATTCAAGAAAGCAAGACTATGAAGACTGAGCTTACCACCGTTGACGGTATGCAGTTTGACCGTGGTTACGCATCGGCTTACATGGTAACTAACACCGATAAAATGGAGGCTGTTTACGATAACGCGCTTATCCTTATCACCGATAAAAAGATTTCTGCAATTCAAGAAATTTTACCCATTATCGAGCCTATTGCTCAGCAAGGTGCAAAACTCTTAATTATCGCTGAGGACGTTGAGGGTGATGCACTTGCAGCTCTCGTAGTTAACAAATTAAAGGGCGTATTTAACTGCGTAGCAGTTAAAGCTCCAGGATTTGGCGATAGAAGAAAGGCTATGCTTGAAGATATTGCAATCTTAACCGGCGGTCAGGTAATTTCTACCGACCTTGGCATTGAATTCAAGCAAGTTACTCTCGATATGCTTGGTAGAGCAAATCAAATTAAGGTTGATAAAGATAACACCACTATTATCGGTGGCAACGGCAATCCCGAGGCTATCAAGGCAAGAGTTGCAGCTATCAAAACTCAAATGGACGCAACTACCTCCGATTATGATAGAGAAAAGTTACAAGAAAGGCTTGCAAAGCTTGCAGGTGGCGTAGCGGTTATCAACGTTGGTGCAGCAACCGAAGTTGAAATGAAAGAAAAGAAGCTCCGCATTGAAGACGCTCTCGCTGCTACTAAAGCTGCAGTTGAAGAAGGTATCGTTCCCGGTGGTGGTACTGCCCTCCTTTCAGCAATTCCCGCTATCAAAAAATTATCCGAAACCTTATCTGGTGATGAAAAGACGGGTGCTGACATTATTCTTCGTGCTATCGAAGAGCCTGTTAGACAAATTGCAAAGAATGCAGGTCTTGACGGTTCGGTTATCTTAAACGATATCTTAAGAAACGATAACAAATACTACGGCTTTGACGCATATAACAACGAATACTGCGATATGGTAGACAAGGGCATTATCGACCCCACTAAAGTTACCCGTTCCGCACTTCAAAACGCAGCGTCAATCGCATCTACCCTCTTAACTACTGAAAGCATCGTTACGGATATCCCCTCGAAAGAGCCTCCGATGCCTCAAGGTAACATGGGCGGAATGTACTAAAATTAAACAACTTAAAACTCGGCTAACTAAAGCCGAGTTTATTTGTTACAAAAAAAAGCAAGGCTATGCCTTGCTTTTAGTTTGCTTTTTTATATTCGTTTGCAGTATTTATTGCCGATATTGCGTTAAGGCGAGCAACGCCTTCGTCTCCACCGCCGGTTAATCGAACGATTTCCGCAATTTTGCCGTTTTCATCTAACCTACGAACAAACGTATTAGTTTTATCGCCTACCTCGGTCTTTTTAATAAGATAGTTGTTATCAGCGTAAGATACGATTTGCGGTAAATGAGAAATGGTTATAATTTGAACCTTTTTAGAAAGCTCAATAAATTTTTGAGCAACGATTTTTGCAACCTCACCTGAAATGCCAGCGTCAATCTCGTCAAAAACGTACGTTCCGCCGTTATCGGTTGCAACGATTTTAAGGGCGAGCATAAACCTGCTCATTTCGCCACCGCTTATAATCTTGCTCATATTTTTCAGCGGTTCACCCTTGTTTGCACTAAAGGTAAACTCAACCTCACTATTGCCGATTGACGAAAGTTCTTTATCACATCTTGTAACGCTAACGTCAAATTTAGCGCTTTTCATTCCAAGCGTTGAAAGCTCAGCCTCAACCGCAATGGAAAACTCTTTTGCAAATTTAACTCTTAATTCGTGCATCTCGTTATAGATACTATCAAGCGCTTTAACGGAGGCTGAAATTGTTTCTTCACACTCTTTTGAAAGCGTTTCAAAATTTTGCAAATTTTCGTATTCTTCCTGCGATTTTTGATAAAATTCCATTATCTCAGAGTAAGTGCTACCATACTTTCTCTTTAAAGATTTAATAAGGTCTAACCTCTCTTCAACGCGGAGCTTTTCAGCCTCGTCAAAATCAATATCGCTAAGTAAGTTGTCTGCTGTGTACGAGATATCGTCAACCTCAGCTTTTAAGGAATAAAGCCTATCGTAAAGCTCTTCGTAATCGGATTTATACTCGGTGATTTGAGATAACTTTGAAAGTACGGTTGATAATATATCGGATACGCCACCGTCATCTACGATAGCGGAATTAGTAAGCGATAAACTCTCGCCTATCTTTTGAACGTTAGAAAAAAGCTTTTTCTTTTCAATAAGTTCGTCTTCCTCACCATCGTAAAGCTCAGCCTTTTCAATCTCGGAGATTTGGTAACTTAAAACGTCTAACCTTACCGCTCTCGAGCGCTCGTCACCACCGTTTTCATCGAGGATTTTACGGGCGCTTTTAACCTTTTCAATATAAGGTAGAGTTTTTTCCTTAAGGTCGGATAACGGCTTGCCTATAAACCCGTCCAAAACCTTTAATTGATTATTAGCGCTAAGCAATGAATAATGCTCGCTTTGCCCGTAAATATCGCAAAGAGATAGCGTTATGCGCTTTAACATGCCAAGAGTTACTTGAGTTCCGTTCACTCTGATATCAGACCTACCCTCAATGGTGAGCTTTCTCTTTATAATAACCTCGCCGTCGTGCTCGATGCCAAGGTCGGCAAGAACGTCTAACACGTCGCCAGCTAATTCGCAAAAACAAATTTCCGTTTGACAAAAGCTCTCACCATAGCGAATAAGCGTTTTATCCGCCTTTGCGCCAAGTGAGAAATTTATCGCGTTTATAATCACCGTTTTACCTGCGCCCGTTTCACCGGAAAGCACGCTTAAACCGCTGAAAAAATCAATTTCAGCAAGTTCAATCAAGGCGATATTTTGTATGCGAATGCTTTTTATCATAAATTTAAATACCTAAAGTACCCTTTATCGTGAGTTGAACGTACTCGGCAGTCTCATCGCTATCGGCAACGATAAGCAAAGTATCGTCACCAGCAATCGAGCCAAGAACTCCCTTTAACGAGAGTTTATCAATAGCCATACCGCAAGCCGAGCCATGCCCTTCAAGCGTTTTAACTACTATTAAATTCTTAGCAACCGTAATAGAAGATACGAAAGTTTTAAGGAGAGGAATTACCTTTTCCTCAGAAACTTTTTGCAATCTATCCGGCATTGCGTAGCGGTAATTTAAAACCTTACCCTTTTCTTTAACGAGTCCAAGCTCTTTTATATCTCTCGATACGGTTGCTTGAGTTACGGAATATCCTTCTAAAGACAAAAGCCTTGCAAGCTCGCCTTGGGTGTTTACTTCAGTCTCGTTAATAATTTGCTTAATTCTTTCACGGCGTTTGTATATTGACATTATTTGGTCTCGCTCCACTTGTTTAATTTTATCAATAGTTTTTCAAAGAAATTGTCTTGTGTTTTGTAAAATTTAATCATTTTTCTACTTCTTGAAATTTCAACCGTTTCGGTGTTTTTCAAGTTTTTAACAAACTTTCCATCAACGTAAAGTGCACACTTTGATGAATTTTCAAGAACTTTAACCTTTGCAACGTTCCCATCTGAATATACTATGGGACGGCTGTGAAGGGAATGCGAACAAACGGGAGTTGCAATAAAGGCGTTTATATCCGGCGTCATGATAGAGCCTCCGCAAGAAAGCGAATAAGCGGTTGATCCAGTTGGCGTGCTTACGATAATGCCGTCGGCAAACAATTTGTCAACAAAACAGTTGCCGATAGTTAACGATAATTTTGCAACCTCGTTCATCGAAACGCCTTGCGTGCACCTTTGAACTAAAGCCTCGTTGAGCGCGTAGTACTTGTTATCTCCAACAACTACTTTCATAACCGAACGCTTATCGAACTCTCCGCCGTTTTTGATAATTTCAACAGCCTTTTCAAGTTCGTTAGCCTCAACACAGCTTAAAAATCCTACAGTACCGATATTTACAGCCATAATGGGAATATCGTATTCAAAAGCGTATTCAACAACTCTTAAAATCGTACCGTCACCACCGAAAACCGCAATAACGTCAACGTCCTTACAGTCTTCTTTAAGGTTTACGATTTTATAGTCTATTCCACTATCTAAAAGCGCTTTACCAAAAGCACTTGCGGTAGTGTTTGCCTCACTCTTAGTTGTGTTTATAAAAATTCCAACTTTCATACTATCACCTAATTTTTTCAAGTATTTCATTTAAGCCCAAAAATGCGGATTTATCGTCGTTTTTAAGCATTATTACATATTCTATATTTTTCTTTTCTTTAATGGGGGCAACGGTAATATTAGTTGCGTACAAACCCTTTTCCATACACGCTGTATAAACTTTTTTTACGGCGCTTTCGCGGGCTTTAAAGCTCTTTACTATACCGCTATTTCCTAAGTATTCTTTACCGCATTCGAACTGCGGTTTTATTAAAATGAGTGCAACGCCATGAGGTTTTAATACGTTTTTTATACCGTCTAAAATATAAGTTACGGATATAAAGCTAACGTCAACGGTAACGCCGTCAACCTTTTCACCAAGAACTTCTTCGGTTAAGAACCTTGCGTTAACGTTGTCTTTTACAACAACTCTATCGTCACTCGATATAGCCGTTTCAAGTTGACTTTCACCAACGTCCACCGCGTAAACTTTTTTAGCGCCGTGTTTTAGCAAACAATCGGTAAACCCACCGTTTGACGCGCCTATATCGGCAAACGTTAAACCGCTTGGCTTATAGGAAAAATCATCAAGTGCTTTTTTCAGCTTGTAGCCACCGTTTGAAACAAACTCGTCCTTTTTATCAAGCACGGTAACGCTTAATAAATTATCAAGCTCCAGCGAGGCTTTTGCAGGCTTGCCGTTATATAAAACTAACCCCTCGCTTATCGCTTGAGAGGCTTTTGTTCTCGAAGAGAACACTCCCTCTTTATACAAAAGAGCATCAAGCCTCATAATCAATACTCTCTATCTTTAATAAAGTTTAAAAGTTCAAGTAAAAACTCATTGTCTTCAAGGTCACTAAGCGCGCTTTTAGCATTGCCGTAATACTTATCGGCATAGCTTTTTGCACCATCAAGCCCATAAAGCGTTACGAACGTCAACTTGTTTTCATCGGCATCTTTATTGATTGACTTGCCAAGTTTTGCCGTAGACGACACAACGTCCAAAATATCGTCGGTCACCTGAAATAAAAGACCTAAGTTTTTACCGTATTCACTAAGCTTATCAAAGTGAGCGTTACCTGCAAGACAGCTTGGAACAAGCGTTGACGCAAGCAAAAGCTTACCCGTTTTATTCTCATGAATTTTATATAGCGTTTCTTCATTTTTTACGGTATTTTCGGATAAAATATCCAAGGCTTGACCACCCACCATACCAAACGCGCCAGCGTATAAAGCGAGCAAGCGCCCTGCCGATAAGGAGTTGTTATCCGTAACTGAACGAAGAATTAACTCGTACGCATAGTTTAAAAGCGCATCTCCTGCCAAAATAGCCATTGCCTCGCCGAAAACTTTGTGGTTCGTGGGTTTGCCACGGCGCAAATCGTCGTTATCCATTGCAGGCAAATCGTCGTGTATCAAAGAATACGTGTGAATACACTCAATAGCAACCGCAAACGGCAAAACCTTATTTAAGTCTACACACAAAAGCTCAGCTACCGCAAGCATAATAACGGGGCGAATACGCTTACCGCCAACCGTTAAACTATACACCATAGCGTCTTTTAACGTTTCGTTAGAGGAATTTAAGGTTTCAATTCTCTTTTTAAGCTCAGCCTCAAAAATTTCCTTATAATCGTCGTATCTCTTAAGAAAGTTCATCTTCACCTTCGCTCCTAAAACCCGCAATTACGGTATTGTACATTAGCATTGTAACGGTCATAGGTCCTACACCACCCGGAACAGGAGTTATAAGAGAGGCTTTTTCGCAAACGCTATCAAAGTCAACGTCACCATAAAGCTTACCGTCTTCCCTATTCATACCAACGTCAACTACAACTGCACCGTCCTTTACCATATCTCCGGTAACGAACCTGCTCTTGCCTATTGCAACAACTAAAATGTCCGCAGTTTTAGCAACTGAGGCTATATCGTTAGTCTTAGAATGGCAAACGGTCACAGTACAATTTTCATGGAGCAATAAAGCCGCGATAGGCTTGCCCACCATGTTACTTCTTCCGATAACTACGGCGTTTTTACCCTCAAACTCAACGTTATACTTCTTTAAAAGCTTAATAATTCCGTAAGGCGTGCACGATGCAAGAGTTTTTTCACCTTTGAAAAGCTTACCAAGGTTCAACGAGCAAAGCCCGTCAACGTCCTTTTCCGCAGGAATGTGCGCTAAAATTTTAGACGCGTCAAACTTCCTCGGCAACGGGAGCTGAACGATAATACCGTCAACCTCGGGGTTTTGAGCAAGTTTTTTAACCTCGGTTTCAGCCTCTTGTTGCGATACGCTTTCAGGAAGGCGCACCGAAAAAGACTTTAAAAAGCACTCTTCAGTAGCTTTTATCTTGTTGTTAACGTAGATTTTAGACGCAGGGTCTTCACCTATAATAACTACGGCAAGCCCTATTTGCCTACCGAATTTTTTATAAAATAATTCAGCTTTTTCTCTTATCGTTACACGGAGTTCTTTAGAAAAACTCTTTCCGTCAAGTATAGCCATTTTAATTCTCCAACTGCTTTTTGTATTCAGCCAAAATTCCGTTAACGAAATTCGGACTTTCTTTTGTGGAATACTTTCTTACAAGTTCCATAGCCTCGCTAATCGAAACGATTAGCGGAATATCGCTTAAATAGGTCATTTCGGTAATTGCAATTTGCAACGCGCACTTGTCAGTTGAATATATGCGGTCAAAATTATAACCTTTAGAAAGGTCGGAAATTACCTTATTTATAGCCTCTTCATTAGCGTTAAAACTATCAAGCAAAGCATCGGCAAACGCAATATCGCTATCGTTTAAGCCCTCTTCACCGTAAATTAAAAGTTTAAAATTGTCGTCAAACTTGTCGTTAAACTGATTGCTGAACAACAATTTGTATACTGCCTCTCTCGCCTTGTTTCTCATAATTACCTCAGCATAAAACAAACCGCCGCAACTAAAGTTGTGGCAGTTTAATTACAATTAATCGATTGCTCCGTCTTGAAAAATCACGCTGTCAACGTGAACGTTAACGGAACTAACTTTGTATCTCGACATTGCCTCAACGTTGTGCTTAACGCTTTCTTGCACGTCAAAAGCAACGTCGGGAACGTTATGGCCGTACATTACGTCAACAGTAACGTCAACGGTAACTACCTCGCCTTCAAAATCGATTTTTATTAAATCGAGCTTATCTTTTTTGCCGTTTTTGAGTAAAACGCCTTGAACTTCTGAAACGGCAAGCACGACTATACCTTTAACTATGCCGTCGTTATAAATAACCTTTCCTGTTCCTTCGTTTGCCAAAATAGGCTTTTTAGCTTTCATAAAAACCTCGCTAAATAATAACTTTGTTATTAGTATAGCATAAATTTTTAAAATTACATAGCGTTTTTATCAAAGATACGGAATAATATTTATATTTTCTGCGTCAATTGAGTTCTCTTGAGTTAAAATTGAATAAATTTTAACGGCATCGGTTTGATCAAACTCAGCATCTTTAACTACTACGTTTACGTTAGGCGAATTCAAATTCATGGTAACGACAACCTCTTCGTAACCGTAAGCTTTGATTAGCGATTCCATGCGGAGTTCTTGCTCAGTGAGTGCGGTTAACTGTAATTTTTGAGTGAGCGCAGTTTCTCTAACCTCGGAGTTTTCGTCAGATTCAGCAATGATTTTATCAAGCTGTAAAATTTGCTCGTTTCTCGATGACGAGCGCTCTGCTTTGTATTCCGAAAAATAGCTTGCATCAGTTGCATCGGTTACGTTGTTAGTGCCCGATAAAACAAAGTTAAAAACGGCGGTTACTGCAAGCAAAGCAATCATGGAACTTAAAATGATAATTTTTTTCTTTTTTGACATAGTTATTCTCCTTTTTTATTTCATTTTTATTATACGAACGCAGTCAGCGTTAACTGAAAGCGTGGTCGTAATAATTTCAGTTATAGTCATTTTAACCGAGAGATTATCAGCACCTTGGCAAACGACGGCAACACCCACTATATTTGGATTGCACGTCTTTGTAACGTAAGGTTTACCCCCAACTAAAATCACCGTTTCTTCCGTACTTTTTGAGCCGTTCGAGTAATCTTCGCTAACCTCTTTTAGCACAACGCTTTGAGTGCCTCCGTCAGTTGAAATCATCACCTTCACCTTACCAACGCCATCAACCTCGCAGAGTAAATTCTCAAGTTTATTTTCTAATATGCTTTCATAGTTTTGCTCGGCCAACTGCGCGCTTTTAAAAAGCGATAAAACGTTTGAACCTGAGAGAAATATTGCAACGATTACAGCAAGCAAAATAGCAATAATTAAGTATTCTTTTTTTAACTGTTTACCTTTTTTCTTAGTTGCAACACCATCTTCAATCGGTTTCAATTTCTATCTCAACCTCACCTATATCAATAACGTTTTTTAGTAACCTTTCGGCGTCCTTTATCATATTTATACGCTCGGTTTCTTCAATTATTACACCGCCATCTAAAATAATGTAAATTTTTTTTAAAGCTATTAAATCACTACTATTTTCAAATTCAGCTTTTACGCCTTTATAAACAAAACCGCCTTGATCAAGACAAAATTTTATCTTGCTCTCAACTGCAGTTTTTTCTAGATTATCTAAATGGCTTGCGTATTCTAAATTTACGTTTACAAAACTTTCATCAATTCCCTCACCTTTTAAGATTGAAACGATGGGAATTGTCAAAATAAGGGTAATTATTAGCGAAATAACCGTTTTTACCACCTTCCCGTTTTGAGTTTTAGTGACTAAAATCTCAAAAAACGAAAGAATGATTATAATGCTTAACGTCGTTAACAGATATGAATTCATACTAAAAAATCAATGCCGTTGAATTAATAAAGGAAAATATAGTTAGCAAAAATATAAAGCCTATAGCAAACAAAACTGCCGTTAAAACGCTCAAAACCTCACAAACACCACCGCTAAGCCTAATAAATTTATCATCAAGCACCGATTCCGATAAAGAAATTGCAAATTTTAAGACAAAAGCGGTAATAAGTATCGTAAACCCTGCTTTTAACGTTATAAATAGCAAACAAACTACCGCAATAACGCCTATTGAGTTTTTAACCAAAATCGAGGTGGAAAACAAAACGTCAAGCCCACCGCTTATAAAATTGCCAACTATAGGTATCATAGAACCAGTTGCATACTTCAACACTTTAAACGATAACCCGTTATATTGAGAATTTACTATACCTTGTGCAGTAATTACTAAGCTAAAAACAGTCGTTATAATTCCAAGCACCCACTTAATTAGCGATAATAACGTTTTATTAAGCGAAGAAAGTTTTAACGTATCAGAAATGTTTCCAACGATTACGGTTATAAAACAAACTGAAATAATAGGCATAAAAAAATTCGTTATAAGTTCGCTTGATAAAAAGGTTGCAAAATACGTTATCGGTTTATAAAGAGCAACGCCAAACCCACCTGAAAACTCGCCCAAAGTTATCATTATAGGAAATGAAATTTCTATCACTTTATTTACGTTTTTTGTAAAATCAAAACTTACTTTTACGCACTTGTTTATTAGGTTAACAAACAGTATAATAACGATACTATAACAAATAAAATAAATCGCATTATTTGCGCTATTATCGCGTTTTTTATAATTTATTATATTTATTACAGTATAGCTAATTCCTATAAAAATTACAAGCGATGCTATACTTAATGCATCGTTGAAAATTGATAACAATCCCCCTTTTAAAAAGGTTGTTATTAAGCTGAAATCTATACTAAAATCGCCAGTTAAAAAGCTTAATATTCTTTCCTTGAAAGATAGATTATCTTGAAAAATTTCGTTTAAATAATTAGTTAGATATAAAAAATCTTCCTCGTTAATTCCTTGTAAAACGTTCTCAATCGCCTCGTCAACACTCTCGGAAGAAATCTCTTCAGCTTTGGCAGTTGATAAGAATAATGAAAACGCAAACGCTATAAAAAGCAAAGTCAAAATAATTTTTTTCATTGAATTAACGACGTTATGGTATTAAATAAATTTGTAATAACTGGAAATGCGGAAACAAAAATTATAATTCTACTTGCAAAACTAACCTTCTCCGCTAATGAAGAAACTCCTAAATCGTTACAAAGCGAAGAGGAAAAGTCAGCTAAATACGATATCGCGAGTATTTTAATTATTATTTTAAAAACGCTACCGTCAATCCCCGTTTTGTTAGTCATTTCCTTAAAAAAACCTATTGCAACGACTAAATAATCCACGGTTAATAAAATTATTAATATTCCGGTTGCAACTACCATAAGCCCAGAAAGTTCAGAGTTGTGCACTTTTAAATATATAAATATTATTGCCCCAACAACGCCAACGAGCGCTATTTTTACAATTTCCATCAATACAGCCCGAAAATATCTTTTATACTCGTAAACAGGTCGCTAATCATTGAAATAACTAAGGTTAAAACTATAACTAAACCTGCTAAGCTTACTAAGGTTGCAATATCATCTCTATCTGACTTTTTTAAAATTTGGCAAATAACGGTGATAATAATTCCTATCGCTGCAATTTTAAAAATTATATCTATTCCATAATCCATTAAATCACCAAAATTAATAGCATAATACCAACGGCAAAACCCACTTTTATAATTGCCGAATAATTCTTATCAAACTTATTCTTTGAAATTTCTCTACACTTTAAAAAATCGGTTTTTTGCGATATTATCGCAGTTTTTTGCGTGTTTGAATTAGACGCACCTATCGTAGAAAAGAAATTTTCAAGTTTAATTTTATCATCTTGAGATATAAACTTTGGAAACAACATTTCCTCGCCTTTTATAAATGATGCAACTATTTTTGCATAGCTCTCTGACGGATAATCTACGTTAAGCGATGCGTTAACCTCACTCTTTTTATAGGATAAATCGCTAATAAGCACGTCGCAACTGAGAACAACCGATTCCCAAAAATAGTATTCCTCTTTAAACGCCATCGCCTTTGTTTTTGCAATTTTAATCGAGGTGTAAACGCATAATGCACCAAACGCAATTTTTATTAAAAACATAACTTTTTAAATTCGCTATTAAATATTTCAATATTACGTTCAAGCCCTGTTTTTGATATAACAACGTAATAATCAAAAACCTTACTATTTTTTAAAGTAGAAAACCTTTTCCTTAAGTAAAACCCCTCTATTGATTTTGCGTGAGCTGTTGCAATAACGTCCACTCCGCCATACACGGTATCAACGAGAGATATTGCATCTTCCTCGCAGACAAGCTCATCGGTAACGATAACGTCGGGGTTTAGCGTTCTTATAGCTTGCGTAAAGCCGAAATGCTTATCAGCATAAGTTAAAACGTCTAAACAATGATTGCTCTTTTTATTTTTGACGCCTTTCAACGCTATTTCGTTGCGCTCGTCAACAACAACCACGTTTTTATTTTCGTTTTTTGAAATATTTAACGCTAAATCTCTTATAAACGTAGTTTTACCCACGCCTGCCTTTGACAAAACGAGCACGCTCCCACCAGTATTTTTGTAGAATTTATCGTAAAATTTATTAGAAACACCGTTTACTTCATTAGGAATTCTTACACATAAAGAAGTTACGTTCTTGATTGCCAAAATCGAGCCGTTTTCCTTAACGAATTCGCCTGCAATCCCAACTCGTTCGCCGTTATCGCTCGTTATAAACCCTCGTTTTATTTGCTCTTCGTAGGCGTGAATTGAATTTTTGCAAAGCCTAAGTATAACTCGTTCAATCTCAGCCTCACTAAGAGAAATTTTATTAAGAATTTTAACTTCCCCATTAATTACCACCTTTACGGGACAATCCTTACGTATCCTTATTTCATTAAGCGGTTTATTCTTGAGAGCGCTTAGTTCTTTAATAAGTTTTTCCGGCAAGAATTCGTACACGCTATATTGTATTTTGGACAAACGTTTATTAGAACGCACATTTATAAAAAAAGACGGCTAAATTATTGCAATAATTTAGTAACTTTGTTATAATGGAAAAGTAGAAATTTTTTAAGGAGAAATCATGCAAGAGTTATTTCATAATCTTATAGTAACCTTTGGTTCTCAAGCTAACGCAATATTATTCCTTAAACAACTTGGAATGATGGTAATCGGTGGTGTGTTAATTTTCCTCGCGATTAAAAAGCAAATGGAGCCCACTCTTTTACTCCCTATGGGTTTTGGCGCAATCTTGATGAATATACCAAATCACAGCGGTTCAGCTGGTATATCAGAGGTTCTTGAAACTTTATACAATGCAGGTATCGCAAACGAGCTTTTCCCCTTGCTCTTATTCATAGGCATCGGCGCAATGATTGACTTTGGTCCGATACTTTCCAACCCCAAGCTTATGATCTTCGGTGCGGCAGCTCAGTTCGGTATATTTATGACGCTAAGCTTGGCATCTATCTTCTTTGATATTAAAGAGGCTGCATCAATAGCAATTATCGGCGCGGCGGACGGTCCTACCTCGATTGTTGTTGCAACTCAGCTCGCTCCTCAACTCTTAGGCCCTATAACCGTTGCAGCTTATTCTTATATGGCGCTCGTTCCCGTCGTTCAACCCCCTGTTATTAAACTTTTCACAACTCAGAAAGAACGCAAAATCAAAATGCCGTATAAACCCGAATCGGTATCTAAACTCACTAGAATTTTATTCCCGATACTCGTTACTATAATTACCGGCTTAATTGCTCCAGGCGCAGCTGCTCTTATAGGCTTTTTGATGTTTGGTAACCTTATTAGAGAGTGTGGCGTTTTAGATTCACTTTCCGATACCGCGCAAAAGGTTCTTGCAAACCTTATAACCTTATTCCTCGGAATTACCGTTGCATTTACAATGAAAGCTGACGCATTCTTAAGCCTTGGCACTATATTAATCTTAGCGCTCGGCTTATTTGCCTTTGTGTTTGACACTATGGGTGGCGTACTTATCGCAAAACTCTTCAACCTTTTCCTTCCCGAAGGGAAGAAAATCAACCCCATGATAGGCGCTGCAGGTATTTCAGCATTCCCGATGTCCGCTCGTATCGTTCACAAAATGGGTCAAGACGAGGATAAACAAAACTTCCTCTTAATGCACGCAGTTGGTGCGAACGTTTCCGGTCAAATAGCATCCGTTATTGCAGGCGGATTAATCTTGAACTTCTTTATATAAGCGAGGTGCAATATGGTAAAACTTCAATCAAATTACAATGCAGAGCTCATCAATATTATTAACGAGGAGCTATCGCTTACTTCAACGCAAACTAACACGGAAACTCAAACCGAACAGGCAAAAATCAATATAAACGTTAGCGGTAAAAGATTTTTATCCTCGTTTAAATACATGGGACTTGGCATGCTCGGAATATTTTTGATTATCAGCATTATAATCATTATGGTTACCGTGCTTAACAAAATCAAAAAGAAATAATTTCAAATTTAAAAAGGCTAACTCGCAATGAGTTAGCCTTTTTTATACTGATTTTTCATAATTTTGTTCTTTATAATACCTTTCTTTAGCCTTTCGATATTTTGCTGAAAGCTCCAACATGTACCGCTGTTTTGCATCATATGAAAGCTTATTATATTCATCTAAGTTCGTTAGCCTGCCAAGAGCATCGCTAACGTCACCATACGTATCTAAAAGCCTCTTTACCCTTTGGTAAAACTCTTCGTCTTCAGCTTTTACTCCACGAATTGATACCGCAGCTTTTGATTGATAGTATTCGACAACCTTTGATTTATTAGTTCCGTTTTCTTCAGCCTTTTTCGTTTCTTCGTCTACTCGTAATTTATATTCCTGCCAAAAGGAACTCTTAAGTCTTTTCTTAGCCTCTTTAGCGTAATCTTTTAAGCTTTTAATACCATCCATAACGCTCCTATTCAAAAAAATATCCGCAAAATCATTTTTGCGGATAGTAAAAATTATTTTTTAACCTTTAATGTTTCTCTTTCTTGCTGCCTCAGCCTTCTTCTTTCTTCTTACGGAAGGTCTTTCGTAAAACTCTTTACGGCGTAAATCACCGATAATACCGTCACGCGAGCACTTTCTCTTAAATCTTCTAAGAGCGCTATCTAACGTTTCGTTTTCACCAACTCTGATAGTTGACATTTCTTCAACCCCCCCTTTGCCTAAAGCAGTTAATTTTTTAAATAACAGTAATAGTATATTCAATTACTCAACTTTTGTCAATCAAATTTACGGTATTTTTTTAATTATGCAGGATGCCACTCCATTTTTTGACCGCAAAGTATGTGAATGTGAAGGTGCGGAACAGTTTGACCTGCATCGTCACCTTGGTTGATTACTATTCTATACCCGTTTTCAAGCCCTAAAAGCGTTTTAAGCGTAGGAATAGTTTTGAGCATATTTTTAACAATCTCAGCATCACTTTCAGTCATTTCTTCAAACAACTTAAAATGCGATTTTGAAATTGCAAGATAATGGTTTTTTGCTTGAGGCGCAATATCGCGAATAACAATCATATTATCGTCTTCATACAAAATGTCGGTTTTAAGTTCTCTTGATATAAACTTACAAAATAAACAGTCTTTCATAATATTACTCCTTTATTTCGGCTAAAACGTCGCCGTTAAATTCCTCTTTTAAATAAACCCTATACTTGCCCTCTTCAAGCTTTTTATCAATATAGGTTTTTATGTAATTTGCAGTATATCCGATAGAATATCCATCGATATACTCCTCTACTATAACGTCTTGAAAAGTATTTAAATTTTCCGATATAAAGCGTGATTTTAACATTTCTTTAAGCTCGAGAATTTTATTGAGACGTTCCTTTTTTACATTTCCGTCCAAATCTTTTAGCTCATAGGCAACGGTTCCCTCTCTCATTGAAAAAGTGAACGCGTGAATATCTGAAAACCCTATACTCTTTATAAAATCATAGCTATCGTTAAAATCTTTATCCGTTTCGGTTGGATAACCAACTATAACGTCGGTTGTGATTGCCGAGGAGGGAAAATGCTTTCTTATAAGCTCAACGCCACGCCTAAACTCTAAAGTCGTATACTTTCGGTTCATTTCCTTTAAAACCTTATCGCTACCCGATTGCAACGATAAATGAAAGTGTGGCGCAAAATCATAAAGCCCTTTAAGCGCAAGTAAAAACTCTTCGGTTATTACGTTTTCTTCTAAACTGCCAAGCCTAATCCTCGTTTTAACGTCACTAAGCGACTTTATAAGGCAAGTTAAATTTCTACCCTCAAAATCATACGCCGTAAGATTTATCGCCGTCAAAACAGCCTCTAACGGCTTTAGGGCGAGAATTTCTTCTTTTATGCTTTCCGGATTTCTCGATCGACTGCGACCTCTAAGATACGGAATTATGCAATACGAGCAAAAATTATCGCACCCGTCTTGAATTTTGATAAACGCCCTTGACTTTTGTGTCTCGGCAAGAGGTAGTTCATGGTAACACTCTTCCTCGGGAGAGATAAAAGTTCCACTCTTATCAATAAGCTCTAAAATCCTTTCTTTACATGCCGTTCCGGTTACTACGGAAACACCGTCTTTTCCGATAAAACTCTCAGGGGCTCGTTCAGATGCGCAACCTGTAACGATAATTTTAGCATTTGGGTTTTGTTTTTTAACCCTCGCTATTGCTTGCCTTGACTTTTTTTCAGCCTCTTTAGTAACGGCACAAGTATTTATAACGTAAATATCGGCAGGGACCAACTCCTCGCATACGTCGTACCCTAAATCTTTTAAGCCTTTCATTATAGAGGAGCTCTCGCAGGAATTTACCTTACAACCGAGGGTAAACACTACTGCTTTCATACAGCCTCCAACACGAGCGCCACCCACTCGCCTTTATTTTTAGAGTTGATAACCTTATATCCAAGCCCATTGTACGTTTCGATAACCGTTTGAGCTTTTCCCCTCAAAATACCACTCAGTATCAATAAAGTGCCTGATTTAACGTGTTTTTTCATTGACGGCGCTAACGCACACAAAATATCGGCGGTTATATTTGCAACTACTATATCGCCAACCGCATCTTGCCCTTTCAAAAGGTCGTCAAGCGTGATTACGCAGGAATTCTCAACTCCATTGAGTTTGGCGTTGTGAAGCGCCGTTTTAACGGCTACAGGATCAATATCGGTCATTACGGCCTTGTTTGCACCAAGAAGTATTGATGAAATGCCCAAAATACCAGAACCTGTGCCAACGTCGATAACTGAATGCTGAGGCTTTACGTAATCGGATAAGAACTCAAGGCACATAGAAGTCGTTTCATGCTCACCCGTACCAAACGCCATATTACTGTCAATCTTAACGATTTTTTCGCTTGCGTTAGGAGTATAATCTATCCACTCAGGGCAAACCACAATACCACCTATCTTCATAGGTCTATAATGCTTGCGCCAAATTTCAATCCAGTCGTCCCCATCGACAACTCTTTTAGCCGTTTCAAGCGTTCCAAATGGAATTAAACCTTGGGAATTATCACGCATTACGTAAAAATCTCTAACCGCTAAGGCAATCTTTTCTTCCGCATCTTTAAGGTCGAAATACGCCTTTACCAAGGTAACGCCCGAGCCAACGCTTGCGGTAACCCCATCCTCTAAATAATCCCACGTGTTACGGCGTTTTTCTATAAGCTCTAAAACGTCGTACTCGTCACATACGGCTACGCCGTAAGAGGTATATTCCCAAAGCTTAGAAGAGATAAGTTCTTCAGCCTCGTGTGTTGTATAAACTGTAAGTTCAACGTAATTCATAGATGTATTTTATCACAAATTTTTTTCTATTACAACAATTACGGCATTAAAAAAACGGCAAATTAACTTTGCCGTTTTATTTAACAGGTTTTTAAGAGCCTAATGTAAAACTCTACTGCGCGAGAAATAACGTCAACCCTAATCTTTTCATTGTGGCCGTGAATGCCCGCACGCTCTTCTTTAGTAAAATCAGATGCGGAAAAACGATATACCTTATCGGAGATTTTACCATAACTTCTACTATCAGAGCATTGAACCATAAGATATGGCGAAACTATCGCGCCTTTATACGTTGAAATTATTGCACTTTCAACCTTTCTATACGAATCGCAATCAACTTGAGAAATTCTGCTCGGATTTACCGAATGCAAAATCTCGAGAGAAATCTTGTCGTTAGAAACCTTCTTCTTAATTTCATTAAATGCACTTACAACGGTATCGCTGGGATTAAGCCTCATATTAGATACCATATATGCCTCGGGAGGCAACACGTTTGGAGCGGAACTACCCTCCATTTGAGTAAAAGCAACCGTAGTTCTTAACAGTGCGTTCATTTCACCACCGGACTTCTTAGCGAGTAAATCTAACACCCAACCGAAACACCAAAGGTTTGCAAAAATGAGCTTGTACACAAAGGTGGAATGCCTACCTAACACATCAAACATACGTCTAACGGGAACGGTAAGATGCATTTTAAAGGGTTTTTTCTCAACTTTAGTGCAAGCTTTAGCGAGCGAAACAACAGGAGTGTTTGGCTTTGGCGCAGATGCGTGACCGCCGTTAGATACCGCCGTATATTTAAGGTCTATCATGCCCTTTTCAGCAATACCAACTAAAGCACAAGGAGTTTTTACACCGGGGAAAACGTTTTCAACAACAGCACCGCCCTCGTCAACAACGAGTTCGGGAACAATTCCGTTTTTATCAAAATAATCAACCGTTTCGTTGGCAAACTCACCGTTTACCTCTTCGCCACCGCTGAAAGCTAAATACACGTCGTTTTCAGGAATAAAACCTTGTTTTGCAAGGTTGTCAACGGCGGTCATTACACCGTTAAGAGTGATTTTGGTATCGCAAGTACCGCGACCCCACAAAACCCCGTCCTTAATAACGCCGTCAAACGGAGGAACGCTCCAACCCTCTTCGTTTACGGGCACTACGTCGTAATGGGACATCATTACCGAAGGCTTTTCAGAACTTTTACCCTTCCATTTTAACAAAATTCCTCTACTTTTAAAAGTAATAAGCTCGGTATTTGCATAAACGTTGGGATAAAGCTTTGGAAGGAGAGATAAAAGCTTATCAAATTCCTTTTCATCTTCTAAAGACTTATCCGTGTAAGAGATAGTTTTGCACATTACAAGCTGTCTTAAATTTTCCACTGCAACGTCTCTATCAAAGTCAACCGTTTCGTTTGAAACCACGGGTTGCTTATACGGTTTAAAACATAGCGCGCGGATAATAATTACCGCAAAGAAGAGAATTATTAAGCCTAAAACGACAAATAAAATATTATTAAACATAAATTAAATTATACCTTTTTTATACATAATGCGTGCCACAATCAAAGTAAAGATTACGCCAACCGGAACCATAATACCAACCATACCAGCATCGAGAGCAGGAACTGCAATGAAGAGAACAAGCATTAAAATGATAGGTGGAATCGCAAGTTTTACGTTTTTGGAAACGAAAACTATACCCAAACCACCAAAGAGTGCCGGCAACAACTGCTCAAATGCGGTTGCAAGCACGGGTGAATTAAGTATCGGCGATAACGGCACGATTAAACAAATTCCGATTATTATTATAACCGTTGTTACGATGCTTGATACAGCAATAGAAATTGTAGATATAATTTCACCCTCTTCGCTCGTAGGTTTAACGTTTGCAATTTCCATTGCATTGAGAGCGCAAGGAAGTTTTAAGTTGGAGATGTTACCCGTTACGAACGATAAATAAGCACCGCCAGCACCAAGCATAGGCACGTAGGTTATTACTTCGACAATAGCAACCGCCCAGTACATAGGCGCAACGCCTAAAAGACCAAGACCGAGCGCTTTCCAGTCAGGGAAAGTACCGAATACAACGCAAAGCACTATGGGGAACAATAAAATTAAAGCAAATAAGGTAAAGCCCCAAATTTTACCGTCCCTATGAACGCTGTCAAGATAAGATAAATTTTTCTTTTCCATAACTTTACCTCCTTAACCTAACCACATAGTAAAAGGAATTGCCGACGCCATACCTAAAATCAAGCTGATAGGTAAAGCGTAATCGGTTATCCAACGCTGTTTAGTCTTTTTAGAAAGAAGACCAAGTATTACCATAACGATTGCCGAGGTAAACATAACGCATACGGGAATTAAACAAGACGTTCTCGTAACTCCGTTTGCAACAAGCCACTCATTAGATCTGAAAAGGTTTGTAACGTCACAGAAAACAAAGCCCAAAAATGCCGATATCATACCCAAAAACATTGCGTTGTTGAATATTTCCATCCAGCGTTTATCTCTATTTTCAAGCTTAATCATACCGTTTTGTATCTTTTTGGTAAGTAACGGTATTAAAATCAAGCCGAGCATTATACCTATCGTCATAACGAAGGCAACCGTAACGAACGCCGAGGCGGACGTAACTTGATTTCCGGTAGTTAACCCAAGAGCTTTTAGAGTAGTTCCAGCTGCTACCGTTTCGTAAGAGAGAGAGCCCACTACCGAAAGCCTTAACCAAGGAAGAGGTATTCCAAGGGCTGCCGATAATGAAATTACGCCAACTAATATTGATATTGCAGGCGCAATAGTAAATGTTGCCGAAGACGTAATCGTCTTTTTTACTACGGATTTATTCATTCCGATAGCTTTAGCACGTTTAAGCGCCTTGTACAAAAAGTACACCGATTGACCGAGTACAACAAGTACGATAAGCGCAACGATAACGAAAATTATCGGATGGTTTACGTTAAAGTCCATACTTTCTCCTTTGTCACTTTAATAACTTAGATATATTTTCCGGCGTAATGCCGTTTTTAACTAATTGCTCGTCTATTGTACCAACGTGAACGAACTCGTCACATACTCCGACTACGTTAACTCGCGTTAAATAACCTTTATCAGCATAGTAGCCTAAAACGCTACTGCCAAAACCGCCTATTTTAGCGTTTTCTTCAACGGTTATAACGTTTTTATCCTTAATTAAATCAAGGAGTTCACTATCGAGAGGCTTTATCGTTCTTGCATTGATAAGCATTGCATTTTTACCCGCAAGCTCAATTGCCTTATTAGAAACTTCAAGTGCTCTTGGCCCTACCGCAAGAACGGCGTTTTCACAAGATAAATCACCTTTCAAAATTTCGAATTTCTCGAAAGAAAAATCTTTACATTTTTCGAATATATCGTTGATTTTACCGTTAGGATACCTAATTGCAACGGGTGAATTTTTAGCTATTGCAAAGCCAAGCATCGCCTCGAGTTCAACAAGGTTTTTAGGTGCTAATACGGTAAGATTTGGTAGGTGCGAAAGATATGATAAATCAAATACGCCTTGATGCGTTTTACCGTCAGCCCCAACAAGACCTGCCCTATCTATCATAAAAATAACTGGGAGATTTTGCATGCAAACGTCATGAACTAGTTGGTCGTATCCACGCTGTAAAAAGGTTGAATACATAAACACAATAGGCTTAGTTCCGCTAATTGCCATACCGCCAGCCAAGGTTACAGCGTGCTCCTCTTGAATGCCAACGTCGATAAAATTATCGGGATATGCACTAGCAAATTCCGAAAGTCCAACACCGTCTTTCATACCAGCTGTAATAGCAATAATTTCAGGCGTTTTTTCAATTTGCCTTTTTAAAACGTCAGATATCCCACTTGAAAAATAGTGTTTTGATACGGCTAATTCTTTTGAAACACCGTGAAACCTCGAGGAATCGTTTTCAGCCTCTTCGTGCCCCTTACCCTTTACCGTTTGAATGTGTAATAAGGTGGGCTCGCCAAAATTCTTTACGTCAGTTAATATTTTTATAAGAGTTTTAAGGTCGTGCCCGTCAAATTTCCCAACGTATTTAATGCCGAGATTATCAGCAAAGCTGTTAATTGAAAGGGAACGCTTAATAGACCTCTTAATTGACTTTAAAAACCTGCCTATAAAGGTTTTGCCAACTGTTTTTTTAAGGAAAGAATTAAACCTTTTGTAACTCTTTCTTATCGTTACCTTTGATACAAGCTTGTAAAGACCATTATTGTTCTTATTTATAGACATTCCGTTATCGTTAAGCACTATTAAAAACTTATTAGGCTTAATGGTCGAGGAAGTTATCGCCTCTAAATTTTCACCGTTGAAAAAAGATGCGTCACCAACAACGTCAATAACGAAATAATCTTGCTTTAAATGGTCGCGTGAACGGCAATAACCAAGACCTGCTGAAATACTCGTTCCTGCATGCCCCACTAAAAAAGCATCAGATTCGCTTTCCATAGGATCGGGGAAACCACTTATGCCACCGCTTGTTCGTATTCCGTCAAACTCGGCGAGCCTACCCGTTAAAATCTTATGAGCGTAAGACTGATGCCCAACGTCAAACATCAACTTGTCCGTCGGGATATCAAAAACGTAGTGAATAGCGACAGTTAACTCCACACTACCAAGATTTGACGATAAATGACCGCCGTTTTTATAAGCGACGGTTATTATCTTCTCTCTAATCTCCTCACACAGACTTTTGAGTTGTGTTATATTTAATTGTTTTAGCTTTGTTCCGCTGTATAATTTTTCTAAAACAGTCATTATTGCAGGTGTTTATTAACAATTTCGTTCATCTTATCAAGCTTTGTAAGAATATCCTTGCAAAGTGCAATTTGGCAACGCGCTCTTATAAGATTATGATTTTTCATTCTAACCTTAAAGTAAACGTCACCATTAAGATAGTCTTGCAAAAACCTTGCAGCAAGCTCAAGCGTCATAATATAAACGCTAAGGGCAAGCGTGTCTTTTTCTTCATCGGTCAATATTTCTTTCAAATACTTAAAGTAACCCTTAGAAAACCTTTCAAACCTCTCAAGGTCAAATTTGACTAAGGATAAATCTTGCTCGTCTTCATCAGTAGTTGAACATATAGAACGAGCACCATCGCCAAAATCGTATGCACAAAGCCCGGGCATTATCGTATCAAGGTCAATAACAGCAAGCGCTTTTAACGTGTCTTTTCTAAATATTACGTTATTACACTTCGTGTCGTTATGGGTAACCCTTAGAGGTATTTTGCCCTCGTCTAAAAGCTCGCAAAGCTTAAAGGCAAGCTTTTTATTGTCTAAAATGTAAGAAATTTCCTCTTGTGCAACCGTTTTTCTATCGCCAGAGGCGTATTTGATAGTTTTTTCAAGAGATAATATTCTCTTTCTCGTATCGTGGAAATTAGGAATTGTAACGTGTAACCTTGACGCATCGTATCCGTTCAGCAAATACTGGAATTGACCAAATGCCCTACCAGCCTCCTCAATAACGTCAAGATTATCAGGTGAATCAAAGCATGCACAATCAAAAAACTTGCAAGCTCTCCAAAAGTTACCGTCTTTATCAATAACGTAAGGTTCACCCGATTTATTGCTGATAAAATGCAAAACGAACAAGTCTTCACATTTATGGCGGTGATCAATGTACGCGTTAACGCTAGTTATGTTTTCCATTATCTTTTCAGGATGAGAGAAAACGTTCTTATTTATCTTTTGTAATAGATATCTTTCTTCCTTATCACCACATTGCATAAATACCTTATACGTTGTATTTATATTACCCGTGGTAACGATTTCATATCTTAAAAATTCACCGTCAAAACAAAAGTCCTGACATAATTCGAAAATATCCATACGAACTCCTATGGTTTATTTATATATATTATACAACATTTATTTCTTTAATGCAAGATTAATTGTATTTTTTAAACTTATGGCACATTAAATTTATAAAAAAAACGGCTTTATCACAATAGTAGGTTGTGACAGGGCCAAAACAATAAAAAAAACCTACCGCAAAAGCGGTAGGTTAATATATTTTGATTACTTATTTAAAAGCTCAGCGATGGAAACGCCACTATCAGCGCTCTCAGTCCAACCGTGAATTTCGTCATCGTCTTCCTTCTTAGCTTTCTTTTCTTTCTTGGGCTTATCTTCAGCCTTTTCTTCCTTAACGGGAGCATCTAATAAAGCTTTGATAGAAAGAGTGATTTTTTCCTTTTCAACGTCGATAGCTAAAATCTTAGCGTTAACCTCGTCACCTACTTTAAGTTTAGATGCAGGGTTTTCAAGGAATTCATGAGAAATTTGAGAAACGTGAACTAAACCGTCAACACCCTTTTCAAGCTCAACGAATGCACCAAAGGATACGATTCTTACAACCTTACCGGTAACAACGTCACCAACAGCGTACTTTTCAGAAACGCTATCCCAAGGCTTAGGCTGTAATTGCTTGTAGCCGATGGAAACTTTCTTATTTTCTTTGTCAACTTTTAATACTACGAAATCGTATTCTTTACCGATTTCAAATACGTCTGCAGGAGATTTAACGCCAGTCCAAGAAAGGTCGGAAACGTGAGCAAGACAGTCAAAACCGTTTACAACAACGAATGCACCAAAACTTGCAAATCTTGCAACAGTACCGGTAACAACGTCATTTTCAGCGATAGATGCAAAGAAAGCCTCTTCCTTTGCAAGCCTCTCAGCATCTCTTTCAGCCTTTTCAGCCTCTAAAATAACCTTTTGAGAACCAACGATTTCTTTCTTTCTGTTGGTGTATTCAACCTTTAAGGCTTTAATTCTTAAGGTCTTACCAACGTATTTTTCAAGGTCACTAACGTAACCGATTTTAATTTCTTTTGCAGGAACGAATACGTCAAACGCCTCGAACTTACCGGTTAAACCGCCCTTATTGAACGCGTCAATTTTAACGTTTACGATTTTGCCTTCGTTAAGCTCCTTAACAAGCTCTTCTTCTTGCTTTAAAACAAGAATTTGCTTTTCGGATAAAACGAGGGGCTTAGTTCCCATAACTACAACTTCGATCTCGCCCTTTGCCTCGTATTCAGCCTTGTCGTATACTTCGCATGCGAGTTGTTCTTTTGGTAAATTGATGTCAGTTTTTCCGTCTAAGTAAACTTTCAAGCCGTCGTCATTAACTTGAGATATAACTACGCTGATTTTTTGGCCACGTCTAAGTGCCTTCTTTTCATCAAGTAATTCGATTGCTTCATCCATTGTGTTGATATTCTTTTCTGACATTTTTAAGTAAACCTCCATAGAATCGGATTTTGGCGTTGACGCACCACTTACGATTCCTACGCTCTTATAGCGTTTTAATATTTTATAATCGAGCCCATCGGGCGACGAAACGAAATAAGTATCGGCGCAGTTTTTCTTGCATATATCGTAAAGCTTTTGCGTATTGCTACTGCTTTTACCACCGATAACAACCATTGCATCAGATTTTTGAGACAAAATTTCCGCCTCTTTCTGACGCTCTAATGTAGTATAACAAATTGTTTTAAAAATCTCAACTGTTTTTGAGTAGGAATTAGCGAATTTTTTTAAAAATTCGGCAAATTTTTCGCTTGAAACTGTAGTTTGCGCAACGACGCAAACTTTTTCCGCATTAATCTCGCTTGAAAGTTCGCTCGCATTCTCGTAAACGAGCGCGGTATTATTACACCAGCCGTTTATACCTATAACCTCGGGGTGCTCACGCTTGCCAAATATTATTATTTGATAGCCCTTTTGATAATACTCTTCAACGATTTTTT
>JAFQEV010000049.1 GCA_017398825.1 Clostridia bacterium | reverse complement strand
ATAAACCGAACGAAGATGCATTCTTCCAAGCCTTAGTACCATCTTCTGCAACAATGGGTTGACCTAAAGAGTGATTAACCAAACTAACGGTTATGTTAGAGATCGAGTGGCCTTTACCATCTAAAATACCAGCAAAACCAAAGTCTGCAGCAGTAGCGGTAGTGCCAGCTTTAGTATAAGTGCCGTCACCATTATCGGTATAATAATCAAAAGATTGACCAGCTGCAATTGCCTTGTTATTGATGGTGACACCAGTCATATCGATATCAGCACCAAGAACGTAAGTGCCTTCCTTCTTGCCGAAAGTATCGCCAAGTGCTTGAGCGCCGTATACAAACGCCTCTTGAACGTCTGCAGCGTCATTTAACACCTTGTCAGCGAAAAGCATTTCAACGTAAACGAGGTCGCTCGTGTTAGTGATAACGTAAACGTCTTGATAAGTGCCAAGGTATTGATCGATAAATTCTTGAGTGAATACAAGCTTGTTTTCGTTCCAAGAATAATCGGTGTTAGCAAGAACAACGTCACCTACCATTGCGTCAGCAAAGAGGTCGGGACCGTAAGTCATAGTGTCAAGAACTAAAACGTCGTCCTCATCGGAAACGTAACCAGTTACAGATGCGATGGGATCACCAGAGATATCCATCGTCCAACCTGCAGTAATAGTTAAGCTTTCAGCAGGCATCTTGGTGGGAATAGTTGCACTCCAACCAGTGAATATGTAGTTGTTTCTAGTAGGATCTTCGATTGCATCGATATCCGAATCGTAATCTTGAGTAAGAACTAAATCAGAATCGCCGTTACCGAATACGATAGTTAAGGTGTACTGATTGATAGTCCAATTTGCAGTAATAGTGTTTTCACCAGCAGCGAGGGTTGCAGGAATTTCTGCAGACCAACCTGCGAAGGTGTGACCAGTCTTAGTGGGGTTTTCAACCGCGTCGATAGCAGTACCAGCTAATGCGTTGATTACAAGATTTTCAGTGCCGTTACCAAATACGATAGTTAAGGTACTCTTTAATTGAGAACCAACGTCAGCAACAGTATCTTCAGTCTTGCAGTCATAATCACACTTAGCGGTCTTAGTACCGTCAGCTAAATAAGTAGCGTCACCGTTAGATACGTAATTAGTGAACTTGTGATCTACCTTAGAACCAACGTCAGCAACGGTATCTTTAGTGCCACAACCGTGATTACATACAGCACTCTTAGTACCGTCAGCTAAACAAGTAGCGTCGCCGTTAGATACGTAAGTTGCGCCCTCGTAATCGTGAGAAAGAGCGGTGCCAGCCTTCGTTCTCGTGTCATGCTCGTCACAGTCGTCTCTATCACAGGTAGCGGTTTCAGTACCGTCTACACCACATTTAGCGTCGTTGTTGTAGGTATAGGTAGTGAATACGTGAGAAAGAGCAGTACCTGCTTTCGTTCTCGTGTCAGTCGCACCGCAGTTTTCAGTCGTACAGGTGCCCGTTTCAGTACCGTCAACGCCACACTTAGCATCGTTATTATAAACGTAATTAGCATAAGAGTGCGAAAGCTTAGAACCTACGTCCGTAATAGTTTCGGTCTCGTTACAACCTTCCCTACTACAGGTAGCCGTCTTAGTTCCGTCCGCTAAACAGGTTGCGTCGTTATTAGACGTATAGGTGGTGAAGCTGTGGCCTAAAGGCTCACCGTCGGTCGTGCCACAAACAGAACAAGTTCTCTTAGTATCACAGTCAGCAGCTACCCAAGTATGCCCAGTTGCGTTAACGTAAGTGTCAACCTTAACGTCACCGCACTCACAGGTATGCGTGGTGAAACCCTGCTCGGTACAAGTGGGAGGCGTAACAACGTCAGTATACGCGTGTTCGTGACCACCACAAGCCGTCAAACCGAACGTGCATAAAGATGCAAGCATCATGCAAGTTACAATTGTGAGTAGTTTGTTTTTCATAACTTTCTCCTTGTTTTGATTTAATAAAACCTCAAAAAAATTTTATTGTATAGCAATTATATCACACCTTTTTCACAATTTCAATACTTTTTTTAAAAAAAGGCGTGCGCGCGCAAGCTCACGCGTGATTACAATAAAAAAAGGCGGTCAATCCGCCCCTTTTTCGTCAATAAATCTTTCAAGCCACCCAACGTCAAGCGCCCACTCGCCAACGCAAGATAATTCAACGCTTTTACTATTCGCCTCGGAAAGCGCTTTAATATAACCTTGATGGCCACAGCCGTTAACGCGCTTAAAATGCTCTATCGCCCTATCTATATCACCTGTAAGATGAGCTCTATTTATATGTATAACGGAATGGCAGGAATGGCAAACGGCAATCACGTCCTCGAGTTTTTGAATTTTTTTGACTATGTCAAAACTCCAGCGCTCGTGTGCCTCTAAACGCTTTGCTTTACAACCGCATACGCTACACTTGTGCCCTGCCCTGTCGTACGCGTCCTTTCTAATAAAATCCCAAGCTTTTTTAGAAAGTATTGCCCTTAAATTGTTGTGAAAAGCACCCGTAGGCATTATCTCAATTTCTAATTTCATACTGCTATTATAAACCGTTTTCCCCAAAATTGCAAGTATAAAATTTGTAAATAATGTTACATAATTTTGTTGACAAATTATTAGAGTGGTGTTACAATTTAGTCAAAGGAGAATAGTTATGGGAAAATCTGTATACAGTTTACTACTCAATGATGAGGTTGTAGATTTAATTGATAAAATGGCAAGAATTAACGGTATGAGCCGTAGCAATATGGTTGAAAAGATTTTAGCTGACGCCGTTAGGTATGAAACGCCTGAAATTAGGGCTAATTCTATATTTTCTGAAATTGAGAGGATATTATCTGGTAGCCCTACGATGAGGTATCTTGAACAGCCGAGCTCGTACATGGCGTCGATAATGAGTGCGCTTTCCTATCGCTATAACCCTGCAATAAGGTATAGCGTTGAGCTTTTCCCTCACTCTTCGCACTTAGGGCAATTAAAGGTAACGCTCAGAACGCAAAACCCCATACTTATCGAGCACATGAGTGATTTTTACTCGCTTTACTCGGTGATTGAGAAAAAGCATTACAACGAAAAGGCTCGTCATATATTTGACGGGGCTAAGTTTACAAGGCTTTTTACCTTTCCCGTAGAACCCGTATCAACAAAAGAGCTTGCAGGGCACTTAACGGAGTTCGTTAGAGATTTTGACGAACTGTTAGGGCTTTACTTTTCAAACCTCACCAACCCATCGGGCTTTTCGGTGGTGGAAAAGAGGTTTTTAGAACTTAAAAAGAACAAAATTATTATATAAAATTTATATAGGTGAAACATGAACGCAAATAACTTTACTCAAAAATCAATAGAGGCAATCAACAACGCCAGCCGTATCGCTAAAGAGAACGGAAATCAACAAATCACTACCCTTCACCTTCTTAAAGCTCTACTTTTGGACGGCGAGGGCTTAACTCAAAAACTTTTTTCTAAAATGAACGTAGATGTTCGCGCCTGCGAAACGAGGGTTGACGGGGAAATTTCTCGCCTTCCTAAAGTTTCGGGTGGCGGAGAGGGGTATGCGTCGAGCGACCTTTCTTCAGCAATCGGAGTTGCAGAAAATAAAGCAAAGGAATTAAAAGACGAGTTTATCTCGGTTGAACACCTTTTATACGGCATACTTTCCAGCGGAAACAAGGAGGTTAAAGGTGTTCTTAACGCCTTTGGCGTTACCGAAACGGCACTACTTAAGGCATTGCAAGAAATCCGCGGTAACGTTAGAGTTACGAGCGACAACCCAGAGTCAACCTACGACGTTTTGGAAAAGTACGGCGTTGACCTCGTTGAAAAGGCTAAAAAACAACAAATCGACCCCGTTATCGGCAGGGACGAAGAGATTAGAAACGTCATTCGCATACTTTCAAGAAAAACTAAAAACAACCCCGTTCTAATCGGCGAGGCAGGCGTTGGTAAAACGGCTATTGCCGAGGGGCTTGCTATCCGCATTATGAAAGGCGACGTTCCTACCGGACTTAAAGACCGTAAACTCTTTTCCTTGGATATCGGCGCGCTCGTTGCTGGCGCAAAATACCGCGGTGAGTTTGAAGAAAGGCTTAAAGCCGTTCTTTCCGAGGTTAAAAAGTCTAACGGGGAAATCATTTTGTTTATAGACGAGCTCCACACTATCGTAGGCGCTGGCAAAACTGACGGCGCTATGGATGCAGGCAACCTGTTAAAGCCTATGCTCGCTCGCGGTGAACTTCATTGTATAGGTGCTACCACATTAGACGAGTATAGAAAATATATCGAAAAAGACCCTGCTTTAGAGCGTCGTTTCCAGCCCGTCATCGTAAACGAGCCGACGGTTATAGATACCATTTCTATCCTGCGTGGGCTAAAAGATCGCTACGAGGTTTACCACGGCGTTAAAATTCAAGATAACGCGCTTATCTCCGCCGCAACCCTATCCGATAGATACATCACCGATAGGTTCTTGCCCGACAAGGCAATCGACCTCGTTGACGAGGCTTGCGCGCTTATCAAAACGGAAATGAACTCCATGCCTGCCGAAATGGACGACGCACAGAGAAAAATTATGCAACTTCAAATAGAAGAGACTGCACTCAAGAAAGAAACTGACGTTCTCTCTAAAGAAAGGCTTAAAACTATCGAAGATGAGTTAACTTCCCTTAAAGCCCATTACGAAGAAATGAAAAAGCGCTGGGAAGAGGAAAAGTCTTCTATAACGGCCTCCTCCGACCTTAGAAAAGAGATAGAAAAACTCAACGCCGAGATTGAAAAGGAAGAGCGTGAGTTTAATCTCAATCGAGTTGCGGAGTTAAAATACGGCAAATTACCTGAACTTAAAAAGAAACTCGAACAAGCTGAAAACCAGCCCCACAAGGAAAACACACTCCTGCGCGATAAAGTTACCGAAGAGGAAATTTCCAAGATTGTTTCTCGCTGGACGGGAATTCCCGTTTCTAAGCTTGTTGAGGGCGAAAAGGAAAAGCTTTTAAACCTTGAAAAAGTACTTCATGAACGCGTTATCGGGCAAGATGAGGCTGTTAAAAAGGTGAGTGAGGCAATCCTCCGTTCAAGAGCGGGTATTCAAGACCCCAACCGTCCTATCGGCTCGTTTTTGTTCTTAGGCCCTACGGGCGTTGGCAAGACGGAACTTGCTAAAACTTTAGCCGAAACGCTGTTTGACGACGAGAAGAATATGGTGCGTATCGACATGAGCGAGTACATGGAAAAATTCAGCGTTTCAAGGCTCATCGGAGCGCCTCCGGGATACGTTGGTTTTGAGGACGGCGGTCAACTCACCGAGGCTGTAAGGCGCAGACCCTACTCCGTAATTTTATTCGACGAGATTGAAAAAGCTCACCCTGACGTTTTCAACGTTCTACTCCAAATTCTAGACGATGGAAGGGTTACCGATTCTCAAGGTAGAACCGTGGACTTTAAAAACACGGTAATTATTCTCACCTCCAACCTTGGCTCACCCGTAATCTTAGACGGAATTGACGCGAACGGTGAAATTACCGCCGAGGCAAAAGCGCAAGTTGAAAGCCTCCTTAAACAGAGTTTCCGCCCTGAATTTTTAAATAGGCTTGATGATATAGTATTCTATAAACCGCTTACAAAAACCGAAATTAGAGAGATTGTAAGGCTGTTATTAAAATCGCTTAAAAAGAGGTTGTTAGATAAAAAACTTCACCTTGAAGTCACTCCTAACGCCACCGATTTTATAATCGAAAACGGCTACGACGGAGTTTACGGCGCAAGACCGCTCAAGAGGTTTATTCAATCTAACGTTGAAACGCTTATCGCTAAAGAAATCTTGCGTGGAAATTTTGCACCCGAGAGCGTTTTGACCGTTGACGAGATTAACGGCACTCTCACCGTTGAAATCAAATAAAAATTGCCATTTAAAATTTTAAATAAAGAAAAAGACTAACGGTAAATTCCGTTAGTCTTTATTGTTTTATAAAAAAAAGAACTTGCGTTTGCAAGTTCTATCGTGGTGGGCGATCAGGGACTCGAACCCGGGACCCACTGATTAAGAGTCAGTTGCTCTACCAACTGAGCTAATCGCCCATAGCCACACGATTATATCACAACAAAATCGGCTTTGTCAACAAATATTTAGGCTGTTTTTTAATTTTTAACAATAAAAAACGCGGTTTTTTTTAAACCGCATTTTTACTATTACGCTTTTTTAGATTTTAACTTATTAACGAGAATAATTACTCCGTATGCGCCTGCAACCGCCATAGTAAACACTATCGGGTTGATAACCATAAGTAGCCACTTGGGAATAATTCCATTTTCTACAAGACCGATGTAGAATGCGTCTTCTTCCAAGAAGAACCAGTTGTAATCCTCGTACATAGAGTTTCCAAGTTTTGCCCACAAAGTGATACATACGAGCAATATTACGCTCTTCCAAATATTTTTTATCTCAGGCTTTACGATACCTAAGCATACGTTGAGTATTCCCCAAGCCATCAATACGCCGTGGTAAAACATAGTTTGTACCGCTTGATAACACCAAGGCTCGCCACTACCGATGCTTGCGGGATATACAATATACATCATAGGTGCAATAATCGAAAGCATCACTACAGGTTCTTTAAATTTGGCAAACTTTTTGTTAAGTTGAGTAAACGCTACTATCGGGCAAAGCACCGTGCAAATGTGGAACGGAAGCTTATCCATATTGAGCCCGTCACCATACACAAAGTCGTGCATAAAGAAATCAGATATATAAGATACAACTAGCGCAATCGCTAACGCGTTTAACGCTTTAACCTTAAAAGTTTCTTCCTTTTTTCTAAGCCATAAGTAACCACCGACAATTCCGCCTATTATCAATATTAAATATACGATATGCGAAACGGAAAACGCCGTTATGGAAATACCCGTATTAAAGTGAGAGGTTTTAAACAAATTTTGAAATAACGATCTCATAACACAAACTCCTTTAGTGAAAACTATGTGTAAATTTTATCAATATACTACTAAAATGTCAACTTAATTTTGCACACGTGCTAAATAAAACCCAAAAAGGATAACTTAAGATTAATAAGATAAATAAAAAAGTAAAAACGCACGCTGGTGCGTGCGTTTTAAATTTATATCATATTAACTCCTAAATCACGGCAGGGCCGTGTATGCAATCTCGGTATTACCGAGTATGCTATCAACACAAAGTGTTGTATGCAATCAAGACGCAGTAAATACACCTGCGGTGATTACATACGCCTACGGCAATTACATACACGCTGAGGCGTGATACCATACCAAGCCTGCGGCTTGGATAAACATAACGGCTTTAAAAAGCCGTTATTTTTTGGTGATCCACCGGAGACTCGAACTCCGGACAACTTGATTAAAAGTCAAGTGCTCTACCACCTGAGCTAGTGGACCGATATTAAGTTAAAAAGTGGCTGGGGTGGCAGGATTTGAACCTACGAATACCGGAATCAAAATCCGGTGCCTTACCGCTTGGCGATAGCCCTATGTTGACACCAAGCGTGTCACTTAGACACTCACATGAATATCTTTCTTTATGGAAACAAGTTTCCTATAAAGGAAGGTGGATAAAGGGATTCGAACCCCCGACCCACGGCTTAGAAGGCCGTTGCTCTATCCAGCTGCGCTATGGACACATGCCAAAATGCGCACCGCACATCACAACAAAACGATTATACCTAAGACATTGTTATTTGTCAACATATTTT
>JAFQEV010000048.1 GCA_017398825.1 Clostridia bacterium | reverse complement strand
ACCAAGATTGCCAACCGAGCTGCCGTTTGGTACTACGAAAAAGAAATTAAAAAAGGCAATATGGCAATAAAAGAGGTTATCGGGCTTGAAAACTACAAGTCTGTAAAAGGCGGTTGTTTTATTACCTGTAATCATTTTAGCGCTTACGATAACTATGCTATTTGGAGGGCAATCCGAGGCGAGTTTAAACACGGAAAACGCTTGTATAAGGTGATTAGAGAGGGCAATTACACCAACTTTAAGGGTTTATACGGGTTTTTCTTCCGCCATTGCAACACCCTGCCATTATCATCTAACACCGAAACGATGAAAAAGTTTTTAAAGGCGGTTGAAACGCTTATAAAACGCGGTGAAACGATACTTATCTATCCCGAACAAGCTATGTGGTGGAATTACAAAAAACCGCGCCCGCTCAAAAACGGCGCATTTAGATTTGCGGCAAAGTGCAACTGCCCTATCGTTCCCGCATTTATCACAATGGAAAGTTCAGGGAAAAAGGACGGCGCTGGCTTTGATATCCCCGCCTATACCATTTGGTTTCTACCTCCTATTTATCCAAAGGCAGAGCTATCGTTTAAAGAGAACGTTGAGTATCTTAAAAACGAAAACTACCGAGTTTGGAAGGAATTATACGAAAAGGTTTACGGCTTGCCGTTAAAATACGGTGCGTGATGCTATACGCTATACTTATTTTAGGTTCAATGGCGGTAATTTCTATCGTCAATATATTTGCAGTTGCACCCCTTTACGATTATTCTCTATTACAAATTATACTTTGGACTTGTATATCAACCGTTTGCGTTATCATAATAGACGGAATTATGGCTACCATAGTTAGAAGGCTAATGCCTGAAAAGTGGTTTAAGGGCTTGTTCAAAGGCTATATCGCAGGAAAGCGCGAGTGCCGTTTTTACGAATTAATCGGAATAAAAAAGTGGAAAGATAAGGTGTTAGAACTCGGCGGTTTTACAAACCTTAACAAGTCTAAGATTGAAGACCCAACGAACAACGATTACGTATTGAGATATATAACCGAGGCTAACTACGGCGTTATCTGCCACGTAGCCGGCATAATTTTTGGCTTTGGCGCTATATTTTGTTGCCCTAAAAACTTGTGGCTGACGATAGGCTTGCCCGTAAGCATAGTCAGCGCCGTTTTGAGTGCTTTGCCAACCTTTATTCTAAGATACAATCTACCAAAGCTACATAGGCTTTACGCCCTTAATCAAAGGCGAACAAAAAAGCAGTAGACTTAGTTTCTTTCAAAAAATTTTACAACTAAAAAGGCGGTGAATTTCACCGCCTTTTTTATTGCTTTTTGCCAAGTTTTGCAAACCATTTAAACGTTAACGGATAAAGTATTCCAGCCGTAATAACTACTAAAAAATACCTTATCGTTCGAGAGATTAAGTTGCCGTTAAAGATAGCATCGAGAGGAAATTTAGTAAGCTCTTTTACCGCTAAAACGAGCGCTAAACCTATTACCACCTTTAAAATTTGCGCCCACCAGCACGCCTTTATCTCAAACTTTAAATACCTACTGTCAACAAAATACACCACGAACAAGCCAACCGCACAGCCAAGCAAGGTAAAAGCGTTTTTTTGAGCCGATTGCAAATTGTGATAATTTACCTCGTTATATACTTCGCTTGGGAATTTATAAAGGGTTACGAAAAGGGTGTACGCAACGACCAAGGTAAAGAGAGAGGCAATTATTATATACATAATTTTACTACTCTTTTCAGCCTGCTTAAAAACGGGGTATCCTCCGAATATCAACAAAAGTGATATAGCTATTGAAACACCTACATCAAGCGGGGTGTGAACGCCCAAATAAAGCCTTGAGAACGGCACTAACACGCAAAGTATTATCATTGCAATTCTCAGCCATTTTTGCTTGTTTGCGCGGGCAATTCCGCCGTATAACGTTACCGACGTTTGAGTGTGCCCACTCGGAAATGAAAATCCGCCTGCACCCTCAACCGTTCCGCTAACAACTGTAAAATTTGGGTCTTTTACCCACGGGCGAGGAACTCTAAAAAGCATTTTTAAAAACTGATTTACTATCGTTCCTAAAAAGCCCGTTATCAAGAGAAAATAACCTTGAAATTTATCAAAGCACCAAAATACGACGATAGCTATCGCCATAAACGCCGTTTCCTCACCGAGCATAGTGATAAGAGAGAAAAACGCGTCGCACACGGGGTTTCTAAGCCCCTCTAAAAAATATAAAACGCTCATTATTTAAACAAACCCTTTTTAACGATTTCTTCCTCGGTTACGCCCGTAACGGTGTAGCCTCTATCTTCAATAGCTTGTTTTACAGCGTCCTTATCAATCGCTTTTTTCGCAGTTATTTCAACCGTTTTTTGAACGTGAGATGCAACTACCGATTTTGCCGAAATTACCTTCTTTACACTTTCAACTGCGTGCTTTTCGCAGTTACAGCACATCATGCCCTCTACTGAAAATACGTACTTTATCATAAAAGCTCCTATAAATTAACACTTTGCCACGAAAACCGTGGCAAAGTTTTTATTACGGGGTTACCTTGTTTACAAGCTCGGTAAATATCTTATTAATAGTCCACTCTTCCCATACGCCTATGGTAACACCACCTACAACCTTTGTTCCAAAGATTAAATCGAGATTTCCTTCAACGTCATCTTCAAGATGAACTACGCCTACATCTTCAAGCTGGAGATAGCTTGCCGTTTCAGCACCAACCCCTATTCTGTCTGCAAGTTGCATTACGGGAATATGGCTAACGTCGGATACCGCTTTATACTTAACGGTAGTTCCGTCTTCTTCATAAATAACGCCGGTATACGCAAGCGCAAACAAGCTGTCTTCTAACTGCGCGTGAGTCAACACGTCGCCCAAAACAAAGTTAAGTTCTTTAATGCCGTGGTCGTCTATACTGTCAACCGTAAGTTCGGCAACTCTTGCCTCAACGCCCGTTTCAAGCACCCAGTTTCCAGCAATTTTTTCATACCAGAATATCTTGTCTTCAGTACAGTCAACTCCGTGGATAGTACAGTTTTCGTCCTTCGTACAAGTCGAGCAATCGCCGTGAACGGCACAGTTAGCATCGCTTGTACATCTCGTAAAGCCCATTATCTCGCCGAGATATAAAGAGTTAATCTTGGTAGAAAGGTCGTCAAGCTTGGTATCTGCTAAAAGCCCGAGCATCGTGTTTCCGTCAGTATCAACTACGTCACCGAGAACCATTTCGTCAAGTTTACCTTTCAAACCGTCAATAGTCGTTCCGCCCGAGCACAAGAACTCTAACACCTTGTTGCCAGAGGGGTCGATTAAGTCTTCGAGTTTTAAGGAATTAACGTCGAGAGATAAAGTTCCATCTAAAACGTCACCGAGGCAAATTTCAGCCATCATCTTGTCAACGCCGGTAAGCGGGGTCGTTCCGGTTTTATCGTACCAACCGTCAGCCTTTAACACGTAACCCATAAAGTCGCCAACGTACAACGCGCTAAGCTTAGTCGTTATCAAGTTGCCGTCGCCTAAAAGCTCGGGAATAGTAATATCAGCAAGCGTTGCGTAAAGTACAGACGGTTTGTTTCCGTCACCATCAACCCAAACGCTACCTTCTTTCTTAAGACCTAAGAATTCACCGAGGTAAATTCCGTCCATAAGGTCTTCTATCTTAAGCGAACCAAACTCAGATACCGTCTTTCCGTAAATGCCGTAGAACACCTTTCCAGTAATATCGTCGGACGCAATTTCATTGCCGTTGCCATCGTACCAAACGCCACCTTCAAACTCGTAGCCTAAAAGCTCGCCTATTTGAACTGTTTTTATAGAATCATTTATGTTTACAGTTCCGTTTAAAATACTGTCAAGCCCGATTTCAGCAAGCACCTTGTCAACGCCTGTGAGCGGAGTTACACCGTCACTTTCGCACCAAGTAGAACCCACTAAAACAAAGTCCATAAAGTCGCCGAGATGTAACGTTTCAAGTTTTTTATTGATAGCACCGCCGTCATCTAAAAGCTCGGGAATAGTAATGTCCGCAAGCGTTTTATAAAGAACTGACGCAGGCTCACGCGTAGACTTATCTACCCACGTGCTACCGTCCTTTTCAAGACCTAAGAACTCACCGAGGTAAATTCCGTCCATAAGTTCTTTCATGGTGATAGAGCCGTCGGAGAATTCTTCCATAGTCTTATCGTAGAGCTGATAGAAAATCTTATCTTCCATCGTTTCCTTTGCAACGGGAGTGCCGTTATCCTTCCAAACGCCACCGTCAAACTCGTAGCCTAAAAGTTCGCCTATTTGAACAGTCTTTAAAGCGTCGTCAACGTTAACAGTTCCGTTTAAAACGTCACTAAGCTTAATGTCAGCGAGCGTTTTGTCAACACCCGTAACTACGTTACTGCCAGCGTCGAGCCAGTCGTCACCCGATTTTTCGTACTCCATAAAGTCGCCTAAATACAACTTTCCTATCTCGTCGGTAAGCGCATCGGGATTTTCCATAAGTTCGGTAATTTCAAGACCTGCAATAGTTTGATAGAGTATGGACGCCTCGTTGCCCTCGGAATCCTCCCAGCGCGCATCAGTCTCGTCATAGGTGAGTTTTAAGAACTCGCCGAGAGTAATGCCTCCCATCAAGTCTTGAATATCGATGGTATCGAAATCGTTGATAGTCTTGTCGTAGAGTTGATACATTATCTTGTCGGTAACGGTTTCTTTAACGATTTCAACGCCGTCCTTATCGTACCAAACGTCCCCGTCCTTTTTATAACCGAACACCTCGCCGATCTTGCAATCTTCAATAATGCCTTCAATATCTAATTCGCCGTTCATCGCGTCAGACAACTCAATGTCCGCCAAATCGTTAAATAACTTGCCAACGTACTCGCCGTCTTCCCCGTACCACTTGCCTGCGCTATCAACACAGTCAACGCCCTCGTGAACGGAACACTCCTCATCGCCCGTACATTGAGTATAGCCCATTGCTACGCCAAAATAAACGCCGTCTAATATACTCGACATATCAAGCCCGTTCATAACTACGTCTAAAACGTTTCTCGACGCGAGATTTTTAAGCATGGCTTTTTCAAGCTCGGGTTTTTCGGAAATAACTCCACCCTCGTAAAGCTCGCCGTCACAATCGGCAACGTTGTCGTGCACGGGGCACTCATCGTCCTCCGTACAGAGCTGAACGCCTAAGAGAGCGCCCAAAGTAAGAACGTCAAGCAACGGCTGGAGGTTTACCTGGCTACCGCCCGTTTCCTCGTTGTATACGAACAACTCGTCGAGCATAATCCCTTTAAACAAGCCGAGCGAGTCGTATTTTTGCTGATACGCGTCATCAGTAGTAGCACCGAAAGACGCTATAATTTCAATAAGTTCCTTTTCGCCTAAAGATGCTAAATATCCGTCGTGAACCTCGTGGGTCATATCGATGGGTTCGCCCTCAGCCATATCCGTGAGCATTCCCATCTCAATATTTGCAATGAGGTTAAGCCCGCGGTCTTCCGCAGAATATACGTACTTACCACCGTCAAGCGTTTCGTTAAATACCGAACTTAACACGCTACCTAATTTCATCGAGCGCATGATAGAGGAATAACCCGAGTTTTGCGAGTCCTTAGCCATAAGGTCGCCTAGGCTATACTGCCTCAAATGATTGCGCGCGCCCTCGGAAAATACGGGGTATTTGCCCGTTTCCGCATTCTTGGGGATAAACAGGAAGAGCACGCCCATATCAACCTCGTATAAGCCGTTAGTTCCAAACAACGAGCCTATCGCAAGACTACGGAAACTCTCTATATCGCGTTCGTCGGCATTGTCAACGTCAACCTTTAAAAGCTGAAGGAAAGAGTTTACGTTTAAGCCCTTTTTTTCAAGCTCTCTGACAGTAAAGCCTTGAGGGTCTTTCTTTACGTCCATAACGAAAGCAACCCACTCTTCAAACGTGAGTGAGGTAAGTCCTCCCAAGGTATCTTCTTTTACGCCAACGCTTTTTAACGTCAGGTTTTTAAACGCCCAGTATCCACCGCCAACTAAACCGCCGACGAGTAGCACGAAAGCAAATATTATACCCAACAAAAACGCGAGCATTCTTCTCGTGAAATTAGCCATACAATCTCCAAATAGCAAGCAATTGCTTGCTAACTATAATTTCATTTAAACTTGCTAAATTGTGCTAAGGTTCTGTCACAATTTACGACTGATTTAAAGAGGATGCCTCAAACGCGGTGGAAGACAAGGCAAAGCCCGATGGCAATACTCTTTGTCTTGCCAAGTGGCTTTAACACAGTATTGCGCCACGTTTCAGACATAATCTTATCAGTTGTAAGTTGCTACATAACCTCTTATAAAGCAACTACTACAACTTTAATCTTTGCCAAAGCATCGGGCAAAAATTTCACCTCAACGGTAAATTCGCCCAAATTTTTAATGGCGTCTTTTAAAAGTATCTTCTTTTTATCAACGCTAAAGCCCTTTTCAGCTAAAACCTCGGCAATTTCTTTTGCGGTAACCGAACCGAAAAGCTTTCCGTTGTCGCCAACCTTAATCTTTACGGTAACCTTTTCACCGTTTAAACGCTTTGCCTCTTCTTTTAAAGCCTTGATTTCCTCTTGCTTGTGGAAATCTTGCGCGTCCTTTTTAATATTCAAGCTGTTAATCTTAACGGAAGTTGCCTCTTCTGCAAGCCCTTTTTTGATAAGGCAGTTTCTTGCGTAACCGTCCGCCACCTCTTTGATTTCACCGGCTTTACCTGTTCCTTTAACGTCTTTAAGCAATATAATTTTCATAGTAATCTCCTTTTTTGTATTGTATCTCAAAACAGCTTATTTGTCAATGTATAAATGGTATATTTTAGAATATACTATTTATAACCAAATCTTATGCATGAGGTAAAATAACTAAGGAGAAATTATAATTTATGAATAAAAACTGTATCGATTGTGACGTTTCAACCTGTATTTACAACAAACTCGGCAAGGAATGCACCTTACAAGCGGTAAAAATCACCACCGATTGCACAGACCTTACTTGCTGTGGCAGTTATAAAAATAAACACGTAGATTAATTTTACTACAATGAAAAACGCGCCCGCTTTATAAGCGTAACGGCGCGTTTTTATTACGTGTAAGCGTAACGGCGCGTTTTTATTACGTGTAATTAATTAAGTATAAGATCGATGTTTACCTCAGTAGCGTTTTCAACCAAGAAGTTTCCGCCCTCGTCAAAACAAGTATCGTCTACGATATAAAAGTAAACGTTGCTAATTTTGCCTTCAGTTACTTGAATTGAGAAATTGTAGAAGGATTGTTCATCTCCACCATCAATAAACTCTGCGCAGCAGATTGCGTTTGAGTAACTTCCCTCAATTTCCAAGATAGGCTCAAAGCTAGCAAAAGACTTGAGCATATTGAAAACGCTTACAGCGTAATCCTCTAAGAAAGATATCGCCTCTTGCTCGCAAGGCTCTCCGTTATTGTAATAAGTGCCTTCCAGATACTGCGCCGTCATGCTCGATTGAGTGGTAGCCTCTTCTATCGTAACAGACCAGTCTTCACCCATTCTCGTTATATACGTAACGCTTTGGCTGTCACTCGAATTGCAATTGTATGCCAAGTTAATGTGCTGATAGTCGAAATTGAAAAGGCTTTGATAATCAAGCTTTTCCTCAACTCCACCGCCTTGGTTGAAATCTTCACTCTTTTCAAATTCATCGGGGTTTATCTCACCAACGGTAGTTTCGAGATAAGCGGAGAAATCATAGTTTACAATTACTTCAACGGTTTCTTCCCCAACGTATTCAACTTTAGTGAGAGTAATAGATACGATAACGCCGTCAACAACTTTAACGGTAACGTCTTTATAAAGAAGTCCGTTATAGTCGACGTTTTCAGATAAATTGTAGTAGATAGCACCATCATCCTCGGTAGCGGTATAACTATCCTCATAGTAACCGAGCGACATAATGAAATCTAATATATCGTAAACTTGCGTTTCTTGGTTATGCATATAAACGACGTTGCCTATTACGGTATAGCAATTATCATACCAAACGTAAACGTTGCCACTCTCGTTCGCAATAAGCTTGTAATCGTATATCCATTTATAGCCGTCAACCTTAACGTCAGTCGTGCTAATTACCGTGGAAGTAGCCTTATCCGTTTCTGTAATTTTGATAGTTGCGTTAGTTATGTTGAACATAATTGTGAACGCAAACTCTTCAAAATAAGCGTCTCTATCGATAGTGGTCGCATCTAAGTCGGTCAAGTTATAAACGTATAATAAGTCGTAGTACTTGTCTTCACTAACGTCATAGTAATCGTCTTTAGCAATAAACTCTAAGGTTGCAATCTTTCCGTTTACAACGGTAAATTCAACGCCACCTAAAGCGCCCGCAAAAGAATCGTCAAAACCATCGGCAGTATAAGTAATAACGTCACCGTCAATCGTTTCGGTAAACGCGAGTTTGTTTGCCTCTAAGAATTCTCTAATCATCAAGAGGCTGCGAATGAAATTATCGAGAGGATATTCACTCATAATTCCGTCTTGATAATACGTGGTGCCATCGTAATAGATAGACGCGCCAGTCATAGTAGAACCTGGCATTCCGCCTGCCATCTTTACGTTAGCAAGCCAAGCGCCGTTATCAATTTTGTAGTTTGCACTAATGCCCGATGCAAGCGGTTCTTCTCCTATAAGAGCGTAACAGTTAGTGGTGATAGTTGCATTTTTAACGTCGTACTGCTTTGCCCATTCGGTTAGCTCGCCGTAAGAAGAGCCGTTGATATAAGTAGAACCCCAGTTGCTGAAATAGAAACGCTTAGACTGCGAGAACGTTTCACCTAAAACGTATCCCGTGCTATCGTCAACAACAATGCCTTCAACGTAAATTTCAACGGAGTCAAGCTGTCTTTCGTTAGCGTTTACGGTTATGGTGTAATAACCGTCGTAAATACCACCGCCATCAAAGGGAAGTTTTGCTACAAATCTACTGTATTCAACTCGCTCAAACGCAAGGAACGCCTCGGATAAATCAAGGACTGAAAGTGCGTTATCCAAGCTATCTGCATACGTTTCGTCTTCAACACCGTCAACAAACGTCTTTTCGCCGTTGTGGTAAACGTACTGAGTAGTATATGCCATTCCGTCGAACACACGCTTTGAAATCAACCACTCGCTGTACGATATTTCAATGATTTCCCTGTCATTTTCCCAAGAAGAAGGATAAGTTTCGCCCTCGTATTCGAAAGAGGGATATTGCGTTTCAGCCTCATAGGAAATGGTAACGTCGTCAAAGTTAAACAAACCTGCCCAGTCTTCTTCGGTAAATTCAGGATAATTCTCTTCGCCACCCGAGCCACCACCTTGATCGATAAAGTCGGTGGGAATTTGTACGGCAGTTGCGTTTCTATTGTAAATTCTATACTCGGAGTAAACCTCAACTTCTTCTACAAATCTAATAACTTTGAAATATTCAACCTCACCGTTAAGGAAAGCAAAGGTCACGCGACCAGACTCGCCGTTACCATAGGTAACGGGGCCCTCGTAATAACCGTCGCTATAACTAAACTGAGCAAAATCAACCATATCTTTATTAAAGATAAAGAAGTTTGCCATGTTTGCCTCGGGCCATTGTTCTTCAGGTATTTGCGAACGCATAGCAGTTTGACCAGCGCGCACGTAGTATGCGTAGTGATCGCTACCTACCGTCTCCATATATATGAACTCTTGCATTCCCGGATAATAGTTGCTCCACTTATCGTCCTCGCGGAAGAGGAAAGCCTCTTCGGGAACAACTTCGTACGTTTCATCCTCGTGGAATACGATGCCTTCTTGAATACCGTAACCTGAAAAGCTTGACGCGTTTGCAAACGAAACTGCTTTATAGAACTCTTCTTCCGTTACTTCTTGACCGCCAAATTCACTAAACGAAGGAGGAGTAATTTCTACATCTTCCTTACCGTCGTCGTACTCAGCGTTGTTAATGGAACAAGTTATGGGGTTAGAGGTTATAACACCACCATCGGTTACGGCGTAAGAAACAGCTGTAAATTCAACTTCCATAAGATGATTTAAAACCGTTTGAATTGCCGTCCAAAACGCCTCTTCATCGTTTTCAAGCTCGGGTTTAACGCCGATAGCCCAGTTGCCTATCGTTTCATAGTCAAAGAAGATTGCAGGCTTGTATGTAAAGCCTTCGCTAACAGCAACGTCTTCCATAATGATAACGTTAACCGCGTCTAATGCAAGCTCGTTTTCCGCAATGGTCTTATTTGCGTCGTACTCGCCGTTATACGAAGGGAATATTAACGTGCCGAAAGTGTACTTATTAGAGGGGTTTGCGTCAATCCACTCGTTGCTAACAGCCGTTTCGTAACGCAAGAAACCGCCGTTTTCATCGGGCTGGAGCATAACTTTTTCGTTGATGGCAAAGCCGTTAGCCTCCTGCGCACTAACCTTATTAGACGTAAAGCTTGCGATAGACAACGCAAGGCATATTGAAAACACTAAGGTTAAAAAAGAGACTAAACTTCTTTTAATGCTAGTTCTCATAACGCCCTCCGTTAATTGAGCCACTCAGCGTCAAGCCAACTTTCCTTTACGTGAGCAAAATCAGCCGTCGTTGACGTCGTTACTATGTCAACCAAATTGTACGATACAACCTTGATTGATGGTGCTTGATAAGATTTTTTCATATTTCACCTCGTATGGCAATAAAGCCAGCTAAAAATGATAATTTAACTATAGCACTCTTTGCATAATTAATCAACCTTTTTTATAAAATAAAAAAACATTCAATAAACAACCTTTATATTTATGCATTTATATTTATTTCATTTTTTCTTATATTTCCGCAAATTTTCGCATAAAACGGCAACTCAACACTCAAAAATAAAAAGCATAGGGATTTCCCTATGCTTTTTTGTTTTTACGCTATAACCTCGTAACTTCCGAACTCATCGTGCCATTTAAGCTTTTTGCCAGCGTAACCACCCTCGTATACGGTAGAGGTAGTTCCGTCTTCTAACACAACGGAAACGCTGGAACACTTTTTATATATAAAACTTCCGTCTTTATACGTTGCAAGGTAAGAAATCTCTTTTATGGTGCGAGTTGTATTACTATCGTCTGAATACTTCTCGCTAACTTCAAATATCTTAACGCTTTCAAGCTTTTTAGCGATTGACCCAAAACCGTCTACAACGACGTTATCGTACACAACCTCTTGCACGTTACCACTCTCGCTATAAGTTATCTCAGCCATTCCGTAAGCAATAGTTTCTTGCTCGATTTCAAGGTTTTTAGCATTCTTTAATAATTTTGAAATTCGGCTATCGCCCTGCTCAATCGCAAGTAAGGCGTATTTTTGATTGCGCTCTAATCTACCCAAAAATTCCACGTAGTTTTCGGTATAATATACCGCGTTGCGCTCTACTACGGGCGCGCCGTTTGGAGAGTAAGAACTTCCTATTATGCTCTCAAGAGTTGATTTGCCTATATTAAAGTTGCCCGCGTCTTCCATTACGATTTCTTTTAAGCTACCGCTATCAAAAGGCTTATCTTGAAATCTTGCGCCAACGTTCCCAAGCTTTGCAACTCCAGTTACTGCAAGTATAGCTAAAAGCGGAACTATCAATTTTACGATTTTCCCTGCCGAACGGTTGGCAACTTTTTTTGCTCTTGCCTCTTTTATTTCAGCTTTAGCTTTTTTGCCTTCTTCTATCCACTTTTCCATAATTTCAGGGTGCAATTTCTCGTGTAAACAACACAAAATTATACAAAAGATTGAGAAAACTAAGTAAATTGCTGATACAGCTAACGTCAATATCGGATAAGACGCAACTCGAATTATTCTCATGCCGTCGTCCACTTCACAAATTTTTCCGATTATAATAATAGAAATTACTAAGTAGCATACTACGAATATAACGGAAATTGCTTGCAATAATCTATACAACGGTTTTCCAAACGCCTTAACGTACTTGAGCACACTAAACTTGTACTGCAAAAGTACTATAGTATAAAAAATGGCAACGATGGAAAGAACGAATAATACGATAGATAAGCCGTTCAAGCCTCTTATTTCATCAAATCTCTCCCCCGATAAAATAGTGCCGTATTTTTCATTTAAGCCAAGCGCCTTTATTCTTGCAACAGGCAACAATAACATAAAAGCTATCATAAGCGCCGTGAAAATAGCAAAGGAAATTATTGAAAAAGTACTTAAAAAATTGTACCCCTTATCCGATAATTTAGACTTGCTTTCAAGTTGAATTTCGCTTTCTAATTTACCCTCGCACGAAGGGCGTTGCTCTCCTTCAAACATAGTTTGACAGTTAGAATCTTTACTCATCTTACTCCTCCTAAAAATATATAATGCAATAAATTATTGCCTTTAGATAAATTATAGGCAACGCATTGTTGCTTGTCAAGTGTTTAGCAATGATTTATTGCACAATAAAAATAGGAGGAAAGGTTATGAATAGATTAAAACAACTGCGAAACGAGCGCGCTTTAACACAGGCTGACGTTGCTAAGCATCTCAATATTACAAGGCAAGGTTATGCTAATTACGAGAATGAGGTTACTAACCCCACTCCTACGATTTTGATAAAGCTTGCCGATTATTTTGAGTGTTCAGTAGATTATTTAATCGGGCGCGAAAGTGAAATCGGCACGATTTTAATCAATCACAGTTTAACTGAAACTGAAAACGAGCTTTTGCAAATTTACCGCAAGCAAACGGAACAGAAAAAGCAATTTTTAATGACTTTTGCAAGAGGCTTGAACGATAAATTTTAATTTATCTTTATAAAAACAAAAAGGAGTACATTTTGTCGCTCTTCCCGTAGGGAAAAAGCGACAACTAAATAAATCCTTACGGATTTGTGATATTCGTCTAACGACGAGTGATATTGCCTATCGGCAGTGATATTTGCCTACGGCAAGTTGTGGATTTATTTAATATAACTGTGACTAAACGTCGCAATATAACGCAAAACTTGTTTTGCATATCACTTTTAGCCACAAGGCTAAAAATATAACTATATTAACCTAATCTTTTGTGGTAAAGATAAAGCCCACTATATTTCGCTTTTTGCGAAGTATAGTGGGCTACGCTTTTGTCTTAAAGTAAAAATCCCTAAGAGAAGAGACCTTTACTACTCCTTTTTTTGCTTTAAAAAAATTATTTTTCACACATCACTAAATCTACGTTTAAGCCAACGAGAGCGAAACGCTTTTTAACGGCTGTTTCGATAGCTTTATAGAGTTTAGTTTCGTCTTCATCTAAACCTACTCCGCCATCTTTGTTGAGGTTATAGGTTTTAACGGGAACGTCTAACTTTTTAACGGTTTCGATTATATCCTTAGTTGCAAATTCAGTATAGATATTTAACAACTTGCTAAGCTTGTAATATTCAAAATCGGTATTGAAAATAAAGTTTTTGAAAAACTTATTCTCATCGCCAAGCGTGATAACTGATTTTACTACTAAATTGATGGTTGCCTCGTCTGAACTACCATTGCTATTTAACGTAGTGCACTTGATTTCCTTAAAGGTATCCGTTGGGAAAACAACTTCGTGTTCTACCGCAAATATGGCACAATTTACCGTTTTAGAAAACAATTTACAATTCAAAGTGGGAATTGTTTTTTTATTGAGAAATTTTTCATTGTTGTAAAACGCATAAATCGGTTTGTGAACGAAACAATCTTGTATAACTAAATAATCAACGCTATCCGATGAAAAGGCGGAATTTTTTTCAAATTCATAACCGGGAACGCGCACTATATACATAGGGGTTTGACTAGTTTCATAACTGGGAACTTTAATAACACTACTCATAATAGTCTCCTTAAATATTATTATTTACGTATATTATATTTAACGATTGAGATTTTGTCAATATCAATAATGGGATAACGCAGTTTATAACGGAATAAAAAAAAGCACAGGCAAAACCTATGCTTAATTGATGTTTTTTTACTATTTTAAGACGTTAGAAACGAGCAAGACAAGACTCGCAAAGTTTTTGGGGTGAGATAGACCTTTTGGTCATCGAAGTCCAAAAACTAAGCAGAAACGAAGTATTGCGAAGTTTATAACGGATTAAAAAAATTATTCACCCTTAAAGGGAAGTAAATCAGCAATTCTTGCTCTCTTAATAGCTTTAGCAAGTGCTCTTTGGTGTTGAGCGCAAACGCCTGTCATACGGCGGGGAAGGATTTTGCCTTTCTCGGTAACGTATCTTTTAAGCTTTGCAACGTCTTTATAATCAATAGTTTCAACCTTTTCAACACAGAAAGTGCAAACCTTTTTTCTAGGTGCTTTTCTGATAGGTTTTTTAACTACCGTGGTCTTTTCTTCCATAATCTATCTCCTTATTAAAATGGCAAATCATCGTCACTATCAACGGGTTCAAGTGACAATCTCTCTTTCTTTACAGGTCTTGCAAGATCCTCTTCGTCACCGCGGTTGGTCGTCAAGAACTCAACTTCGCTTGCAACGATATCGGTTACGGTTCTCTTAACCCCGTCCTTATCCTCGTAAGAACGATTTTGTAAACTACCAACAACCGCAATCTTGCTACCTTTCTTCAAAAATCTACCGCAGGGCTCAGCTTGACCTCTCCAAACGATAATGTTAAAGAAATCTGCCTCTCTATTGCCTTCTGCATTAGTGAAGTTTCTGTTTACTGCTATTGAAAAACGGCAGTAGGGAACGCCACCTGAAGTTTCAGAAACTTCGGGATCACGCGTTAAGTTACCAATCAAATATACCTTGTTCATAATCTCTCCTTAATTACGCTTTAGTAATTAATCTTCTGATAACGCCGTCGGAAATACCTGCTATTCTCTTAAGCTCAGCAACTACGGTAGTTGCAGCGTTAAAAGTCATAAGCACGTAGAAACCTTCAGTCTTGTAGTTGATAGGGTATGCGAGTTTTTTAACTCCCCACTTGTCAACTTTCTCAACGTTACCACCGCAATCTTTAACGATAGATTCGAATTTTGCAGTAATTGCATCTTTCGCCTCGTCAGTCAAAGTTGCGTCAAGAATGTAGAGCATTTCATACTTTCTCATATTTTTAACCTCCCGGACTATAATGGAATACGGCTGACCGCGTATTCAAGGTTTAGGGCAATCGACAATGCCCCCGCTTAATTTATAAGCCTAATTATTATATAATACATTTTTCGCCTTGTCAACTTTTTGCAAGTCGAATTTTTTTTAGTACTCAACTATCTTAAACTATACACTATCTTGTGCTTAAGTACTCTAAAGCGGTAAGACCGTCTAAGAAAAACGCCTCTTTCTTTACTACCGTCGGGTGATTGCCACCGTAATGTTTTAAAAGCTTTTCAACGAGATAGTCGGGGCGGAGCGTTACGTTGCCAAACGCAAGCTCGGCATACAACACCTCTTTATCAAAATACAGCTTTTTTATCCTTTCGCGAACTACTTTTTCTTCTTGGGCGCGCTTGTCGAACACGGAAAAGCTGTCATCGGATAAAATTTCGCCAACGTCGAAGTGGTTTATTCCCCTAATTTCATATAAAGCACTCGTTATATCGCCTGCAACGTTCACCTTTTTTTCAACCTCGTAAACCTCTTTGCACCTAATTCCCTTAGGACTTGAGGCGTTGAACAACTCTAAAAAGCCCTCTTTTTTAGCGGGCGTATCAAATAGGCAGTACTCGCTCTCACTCTTTAACCCGAGCGCTATCGGCGAGCTTAAGTACACGAGCATGTGTGGATTAAAGCCTTGAGAATAATTTATGGGTATCCCCATGCGCCTAATCGTCTTTGTAAAGTGGCGAAGAGTATCGAGGTGAGGTATAAATTCAGCGCCGTTGCTTTTAGCGTATTTTATAAGTATCATACGAGAGTACACCTCCCTTCCATTCCACAGCCCTTGCAACCGGTATGGCAACCGCCAGTCACCCGCTCGTTCATCGCATTGCGTTTTTCACGCAGTAAAAACTTCTTTGAAACACCAACGTCAATAAACTCCCATGGAAGAATTGCGTTTTCAGGTATTTCCGCCTTATAGGTCTGTTTTTCCACCTTTTCAGCAAGGAACGCACTGTCCCATTTCTCGCGAGAGAAGAACTCTCCCCAACTATCGTAAATACAGCCGTTTTTATATGCGTTTAGTATAACTTTTCCAACCCTTCTGTCACCGCGAGCAAGAACCGTTTCGAGCTCGGAAACAAAATAGTCGTTCCAGCTAACCGTAACTCCCTTTGCAAAGAGGTGCTTTCTCACCTGTTCGAGCCTTTCCTTAACGAACTGTTCGGAGGCGAATTCCTCCCATTGAAACGGAGTGAACGGCTTGGGGATAAAGGTTGATAAACTAACGTTAATTCTAAGCCCTCTTAAACGCTTGGGGTTTTCAGCGTACACGCTACGTATCGTTTCTATAACCCTGCGTATGCCGATAATATCCTCTTCCGTTTCGGTGGGCAAGCCCATCATAAAGTACAGTTTTATAAGGGAATATCCAAGTTTAAACGCCTTTTGCGCTCCAAATTTGATATCCTCTTCTGAAATATCTTTATTTATAACGTTTCTAAGCCTTTGCGTACCTGCCTCTGGCGCAAAAGTCAAGCTGTTTTTGCGCGCCTCTTCGGCGTAAAACTCGTCAAAACTGTCAATTCTAAGCGAGGGAAGAGACACCTTTGTAAAATTTGGTAAATTTTCTTTAAGCGATTTAAGCAACGGCTTTAAATCTTTGTAATCACTCGTTGATAAACTGTTGATGGACAAGGTGTCAAACCCCGTCGAACGAATGAGCCCACATGCCTGCTCGGTAAGTTTTTCAACGCTCTTGCTCCTTACGGGGCGGTAAATAAAGCCCGCTTGGCAAAACCTACAACCGCGATAACACCCACGCATAACCTCGATAACGGCACGGTCGTGCACCGCCTCTATATTGCCTACCGTTTGAGTTGACGGAAATACTGCGTTTTCCAAATCTAAGCAAAACGCCTTTTCAACTTTTTTGCCTTCAAACTTTACAATATTGCCGTTTTCATCATACACAGGGTACGTAAGCGAAGGAACGTAAACCCCCTTAATCTCGGTTGCTTTTTGCAAAAATTCCGCCCTATCGGTCACTTTTAGCTTAAGCTCAGCAAGTTCGCGCATACTGTCTTCCCCGTCGCCGATAACGAATAAATCAAAAAAGTCGGCAATGGGTTCTGGGTTGACTGCGCAAGGTCCACCACCCTGAATAATGGGGTCGTTTTGCCCCCTATCTTTAGCTAAGAGAGGTATACCCGCAAGGTCGAGCATATACAAAATAGTGGTATACGATAGCTCGTACTGAAGAGAAAAACCGAGCATATCAAACTCGTTAAGGGGCATTTTGAGCCCGAGCGAATAAAGGGGAATTCCATTTTCTTTTAAAGCCTTTCCAAAGTCCGGCCAAGGCGCAAAGCACCTATCCGCCATAGCTCCGTCAACGCGGTTTATAACTTCTTGCACGATGCGAATGCCGAGGTTGCTCATAGCAACTTCGTAAACGTCTGGGAAACAAATGCAGTAATTAAATTTTTCTTTTTTGATTTCAGGCTCACCGCACTCACCGCCGATATATCTCGACGGGCGCTCCACGGTCAATAAAATCTCGTCTAAAGTTTTCATACGCTTATTTTATCACATAAAGATATATTTTTCAACTTTTAAATCAAACAAAAAAACGGCAATTATTTGCCGTTTTTTAAAGTTTTAAATTTTTCTGCAAAATATTTTCCAACTTCTGCTACGTATTTTAAAAACGGAAGTTGAAGTTCGTTCGGCAACGCGTCGAACGGACGGATAACCTCTAAATTTATTTCGCCTGTAAATCCCCGATCAACTAGCGCTTTTACGGTGTTTTCCCAGTTTTGAATTCCTTGATAAGGTGCCCAGTGTCTATCAATCTTGCCGTCGGTATCGTGAAGGTGAACACAACCGATAATACCTTCGTCCATACCTAAAATATATTCTTCAGGCGGAATACCCATAAGCATAGCGTGCCCAACGTCGATACACGCGCAAAAAACTTTGGAATTTAACTGCCTAATAAACTGCGAAAGTATATTCGGGCGCCAAAAAATCGAATTGACTAAGTTTTCAACCGCGATTTTTACACCGTACTTTTTAGCGTAAGGCTCAAGCGTCTTGTAGTAATTATAATTGTATTTATAAAAATCTTCTTCCGGCGGTAACTTTATCGAGTGAACTACCACTATTTCGCAACCGATAATCGACGCAAACTCAAAAGTTTTAACCATATCGGAAAAATTCTTATTGTCAAGGCTAAGCTCATCACTTGCCGATAAGCAAAACGGGGCGTGAGCTTGTTTGCAAATAAGCCCGTATTTATCGAGATAACCTTTAACCTGTTTTGCCTTTTCTATATGATTAGATAGGTCGATGGGATTTCCCTTGCCGTCGTCGTTAAAGGAATAGTCAACGCCGTCAAACCCGGCGTCCTTTATCGCTTTTAAACCAAGTTCTTCGCCAAATCTTTGCCTAAACGGAAAATTTTCTATCGTTACTTTCATATCAACGTATCCTTTTACCACTCTGCAATAGAACCGTCTTCATGACGCCACACCGGGTTTTTCCACGAATGAGGTGTTTTATTTTCTTCTATAATAAGTTCCTTGTTAACGTCAACGCCAAGCCCCGCTTTTACTGGGAAGTTCACCCAACCCTCAGTAAAAGCAAAGTCGTCTTTATTTAAAACGTAGTCGAGTACCGATTTTCCAACGTTGTAGTGAATACCCATAGATTGTTCTTGGATAAACGCGTTGTAACTTACCGCATCAACCTGTAAACAAGCCGAAAGTGCAATCGGACCGAGTGGACAGTGTGGCGCGAGCGCAACGTCGTAAGCCTCCGCCATAGCCGCGATTTTTCTAACCTCGGTGATACCGCCCGCGTGAGATAAGTCGGGCTGGATAATAGAAACACCACCCGCGTTTAACAACCTTTTAAAATCGTATTTTGAAAATAGCCTTTCACCGGTCGCAATCGGCGTGCAAGTAGTGAGCGCAATTTCCTTAAAGTCTTCCATGTGCTCGCAAAGTACGGGTTCTTCTAAGAACATAGGATTAAACTCTTCAAGTTTTTTAGCGAGGATTTTCGCCATGGGCTTGTGAACTCTGCCGTGAAAGTCAATCGCTATTCCAAAATACTTTCCACAAGCCTCGCGAATGGAGGCAACCCTTTCGAGCACTGCGTCGATTTTTTCATAACTATCTACCATTTGGAGCTCTTCGGTTGCATTCATTTTAACAGCGGAAAAGCCTTCGTCCTTTTTCTCTTTCGCCGCCCTTGCAACGTCACTCGGTCTATCTCCGCCTACCCAAGAATACACTTTGATTTTATCTCTACATTTTCCACCCAGAAGTTCGTACACTGGAACGTTTAAAATCTTACCCTTTATATCCCAAAGCGCTTGATCAATCCCCGCGATTGCACTCATCACAATCGGACCGCCACGATAAAACGCCGCGCGATAAAGCATATTCCAAATATCTTCTATCTTGGTTGGATCTTTACCTAAGAGATATTCTTCCATCTCTTTAACGCACGCCGAAACGGTTGATGCTTTTCCTTCAATTACCGCCTCGCCGTAACCGACGAAACCCTCATCCGTTTCTATCTCAACAATGCACCACCTCGGGCGAACAAGATACGTGCTTATCTTCACTATTTTCATAATTCCCTCTTAATTAAATAATTTTTTCATACGGGCATAATTGTATTCCCCGTTGGTTTTCAATAGTTTAATCGCTCCTTCACCGTCACCCTCTAACAAAAGTTCAACGATTTTTTCGTGCAGTGGAACCGACCACGACTTGCTCTCGGGAAGCGCGTTCATCACCGAAAAACACGCCATAATATTATCGCGTTCGTTTGAAAGCGCCCTTAAAAATAAAGCGTTTCCAGAACACTTTATAACGCCCTCGTGAAAACTGTAATCGGCATTGTTAAGTTCCTCTAACCCACTTGCATTTTTCATACTTTCAACACAAGAATATAAGCCTATAAGTTGGTTATTAGCGCAATTTTTAACAATTTGCCTTATCGCTTCACTCTCTAGAGCAAACCTAAACTGCATAATCTCAACGAACTGATCGTAGTTGATGGTTGAAGTTATCTTAGTTTTGAAGTTTTTAGGATTAGCAAAGAACGAACCCCTGCCTTTAAAGGTCACTATAAAGTTCTCTTCTCTAAGCCTTTTTAACGCCTCTCTAACTACTACACGGCTAACCGACAATACGCTTGCCAGTTTGTTTTCAGAAGGAATTAAACTTCCCTCTTCGTACTCTCCGCTTAGCAAATGCTCTTTTATCGTTTCATACGCGAAATCTCGTAACGGCGTTTTCTCAATCTTATTCATTATCGCCCCCTCTTAACTTGTATAATAATTATACAACCTAATTTATTATAAGTCAACGGTTAAATAAAAAAACGGCAAGTGATTGCCGTTTATAGTTTTATTTTTTTAATGGTAGGTGTAAAATCAACGTCACTTGCAACTGTTAACACGTAATTTGCCCCGCCAACGCTAATCGTATCCGATTTTACAAAATTAGCAAGTGGCTTTTCTTTAAATTCGTTAAAAGAACCCTCGCCTTTTAGTTTGTAAGAACTCTCCCACTCCGTCCATTTCACAAGCGCGTTTACGCCTTTTAGTTTATCATTTTTAAATAGTTTTTCGAGTTGAGTGGTATTACGCTCAACTTCTTCCATATCGATACCGACTGGGAAGTTAGAAACCGCCACCGCAACTGCGCTTTTGCTGTGCGTTATTGAAAAGTGGCAACGGTCGCAGCTCCACTTGCCGTTTTCCGTCTTTTTGAACTCGAGCTTTGATATATCCAGCCCAAGGCCGTCTTTCAAGGCGTATTCTAAAAGTTTCCAAGAAAAGAACTTTTCTCTTTTTGCCTTTTCACAGCCAGCGTTTTTTACTTCGATGTCGCGCTCTGGCGGATAAAGCGTAGAAAACTCCAAATTATTAGAAACTTCACTATAGTAAACCTTAACTTCTTCCATATCGTTAATTTTACACTCGCATTTAATTTTTGTCAACGCTAATCGCCCTTGCCTTATTTTTGAATGTGTGATAAAATATATTCTATGAACAAACTCTTTAATAAAAAGTTCTTAATATTACTGCTCCTTGCGTGCACTCTCGTATGCGCCATGCTCGTTTGTGCCTGTTCACAAGAAAGCGGGTCAAAAACGCTATATTTCGAGCTTAATGGTGACACGTATTCTTATTGTGACGTATTAGACGACGGGTCTTTCACAATGCCTACCGATCCTGTTAAAGAAGATCACAAATTTAGGGGTTGGTACTATCTAAACTCTAAAAACGATAAAGTTTTCATCGATAAAAATTACGATTTTTCAGGAATTCAGCTACCCCTCGTTCTTTACGCGGAATTCTATTTCGTAGACAAAATTGAAATTAATTACGAACTCGGCGGTGGCACAAACGCGGATAATCCGGCAACTTGTTATGAAGACGAAAATTACGTTTTAAATTCACCCACGAGGCGAACGCTTCTTTCCACCGAGTACGACTGCGTAAACGATACAATCGTGAAGACGGAAACTTACAGTGAATACGAGTTTTTGGGCTGGTACGTAGATAACCTTTATCAAACCCAGGTATCGAGCCTTAATTACTCTTTGGGTGACGTAACCTTATATGCTCAATGGTCGGCTAATCCCACTATAAAGGATATTATCGATACTGGCGATTATTTCATTGATGAAAACTCCCTTTATTTTGGCTCTCACCCTCAAACTTTAGTTGAAAACGAGCTTATCATTAACGATTTAAATTTTGGGTGCGGAAATCTTCCCACTCAAGATAGTCTTAACGGCTGGACGTCGTTTGGCTATTATCTTAGCGGAGCAAAAAGCGACTACACGTTTTATAAAGACGTTACGCTTAACGGCGTCAAATACCGCGGTGTATGTTTTACTGAGTATCGCCCTGTTAACAACACTTACTCTAATAATAACGCCGTTTGTCAATATAACAGCGGATATGAAAAAATGCAGGTGTATTTCTTTAGGTTCGACCCTATCAAGTGGGACATATTAAAGATAGAAGGCTCTCAAGCACTTGTTTACTCCGACCTTATTTTAGATAGCGTATGCTGGCAAGAAGACGAGAGCGCCTTTTCCGATTTAAAAACCTACCCGAACAATTACGAACTCAGCACTATTAGAAAATATCTGAACGACGGATTTTTAGACATTGCATTTAACGATACGCAAGCTCAAAAAATCATAACTTCTATAAACGATAATTCGGAAAAAACTTCCTTTACTAACCCAAACCCATATCTTTGCAACGACACGGAGGATAAAGTTTTCCTATTATCCTACAAAGACCTCGTTAACGAGAGTTACAGATTTAACAAGGTGTATTCGATATACGACCCTGCAAGGCGCAAATCTGGCACAGATTACGCAAACTGCTTAGGATTGAGGTACGGAACGGGCGAGTATGACAGTTACGCCTCTTACTGGCTACGAACTCCGTTCTATTCTTCTGAAAACGTTTCTCATCTTGTTTTACCAACAGGATACAGCACAGCTGTATTTGCAGTAACTGAATGTTGCGTTGGCTTAGTCCCCGCACTTAACATAAATTTAAACTAAAGCAAACATCCACCAAATGACTTGGTGGATGTTTTTTTTGATAAGCAAAATTTAATAAATAAGCAGTCGGCAAAACACTTCGATTTTGCCGACTGTTTTTCGTTTAGTGCTCCTTGCAGGAATGTTCTACGCTTTGCTACGAACGCTAACGCCCGAACCCGTGGGTTCAACAATTCTCAAGAATTACATAATAAAGCACCAACAAACGTTGATGCTTTATTTTGGTACTCCCTGCGGGAATCGAACCCACAACGGCCCCTTAGGAGTTTTGACCTATCCACCAAATAACTTTTTTAGCGTTAAAAATGATTAAAAACGTGTGTTTTTTGCAATATTTTGCGTTTATTTGAGCGATTTTTATTAAAAATTTGAAGTATAATTTGTATCTTAAAATAACTTTTTTTCTAAAATTATACTTTTTCTATACTTTTTTTGATTAAAAATTGATTTAATTTTTTATTATCTTTTAGCAAAATTGTGCTAAAAATAGAAAATTAAATACCCGAAAAATATCAAATTTTTGAAGTATAGCAACATCTTTCTCTAAGGGAACATTATGTGTTCAAATACCTTTACGAATGCCACATTAAAACAAAAAAGTAGGCAGAAGTCCATTTTCTTAGAAATCTGCCTATTTTTGTAAAACGTTTATTTCTTATATTGTTTCAAGAAATCTTCATAAGAAAAATCCTTAAAAATTTGATTATAATTTTCTTTTATGGATTTGTTAGAATCTTGCCAATTATATCTACCTGAATAATCAATCTTAGCTAAAAGCCATTCAATGATTCCTATTGCTTTTATAAAATTATTGCTTAGTATAGTTAACGCCTTAAATGTTTCAGGATCTTTATTTGTAACTTTATAATTTTGAAGTGGGTTTTTTGTCAAACCATTAATCTCATCATTTATTCCCGCTATTTTTAAACAGTCACAATCCCCAACAATACGCTCAAGCAATGGCTTTTTTAGATAAAATTCTTTTAACGCTACAGAGAGAGATTGCTTTTTGCATATAGTTGAATAGTCTACATAATACCCGCTAGACAAAATATGTTTAGCAATATTACTGCATTCATCCAACATTGATAAGTTTATTCTTCGCTCAGGCGCTACCAATTCTTTATCAACGCTATTTTTCATAATCAAAACTTTTGCGTATAAATTAATAGTATTATTCCATAAAAAGTCTTCAACGCCACGTTTGTTAAAAAAGTATTTCTGCCATTCACATATTAAAACTACTAGGGTGCTGGCAAAAAGACCACCAAAAATGGTCAACAAAAAATCGTTTGACAACCATTTAATGTTAAACCACCCATAAGACTTATTTAAACAAATTGCAAAAGTTGCAATAAGTAAGCAACCACTCAATATCGCTGTCAACTTCATGGTTTTTAAGTTTGAACTCATCTTGTTTCTCCTTTGTTTTTCTCATTTAACTTTATCTTTTTCAAAATCTCTTCATCTGCTGGGCAGAAATCGTAGTTAGGAATTTCTGCCGGCGTTATCCATTTTATATCATTATGTTCTAGCTTTTGTGGAACGCCTTCGGATATTGTTGCATTAAACAAAGTTAAATGCACGGTAATATCGGGATATTCGTGGACAACTCCCATAAAAACATCCCCGACGTTAAGCGTAATATTTAATTCTTCTTTACACCCACGGATTAAGGCTTGTTCTTTTGTTTCGTCTTGCTCAACCTTTCCACCAACAAACTCCCATAAAAGAGCTCTTGCTTTATTTGCTGGTCTTTGGCAAATCAAAAACTTATCCTTATTCCATATAAGCGCAGCAACAACTTCTACCATTTATACATATCTAATAAAATTTTTACTAATTTATCTGTTCTATTTTTAATTTTCCCTATTGTCCAAGTCTCATTAATAACAACATCCGAATTTAAATACAACCCATTCCTATAACCCATTTCTTTAGATTTATCTTTAGATTTTCTATCCCTTTTTTGCTCGAATGACATATTAGAAAGATTTTGATTATATCCTGTAACCGTAAGATTTCCTAATGTGTGCACATACTCAATACGAAGTTTTTTTGCTTTTTCTTTATCACCAGCAGCAATCATATCAATCCACTCCTGCGGAATATTCTCGCCTTCGGGAAAGATGTGCTCAATCGTCCAAATATACTTATTACTGCTATCTCTTGACCATAAATCCGAATATATTTCACGAGTTTGATGCTGTGATTCTATGCTACACAATACAAATCTCGCAGCTTCAGGGTTTTCTTCATATATAGGACCGCGAAGTTTTTCTTCAAACATCGCATCCGTAGCAGAAACAGCCCTTAACTCAGAATGAATTAACGCAACTATATCTTCACCTTGTTTTTTTCTTAAAGCCGCGATAATATCTATAAAAAGCTGTGTTAATTTTCTAGTGTTTGGCACGTCAGTTAGATTACGGCGAACAAAGAATGTAATTAATATCGTTATAACGCTATTCACATTATCATCTGTTAAAGCAAGCTCTTTTTGATTAGAGAGAATATACAGTAATAACATGTATGAAGGAGCACCAGATATTCTTTCTAAATTTTGCAACGCAGACGTATAAGAATACTCATCTTCGCTATTATTCACTATAATCGAATACTTTTTTGCCTTTTCTGTAATATCATTAAGCAATGTGCTGTAGTTGCTCTTTATCATTTTTTCATAAATATCTAACAATGTTGTTCTTGTAGCCAAATAACCAAGGTAATACATTTTACCCGAAGAAGTGTAAGGTTTGTTTAATTCGTCTCTAAAAGCATTATAATACTGTCTAAAAAAGCGTTCCTGTACAGCATAATCATCTTGTCCTACATCAGACAATATTTGTTTCCATTGTTCGTACGCGTTATCTGCATTTAAAGAAGCTTCAGCCTGAGCTATCAAGGTGTTTTTAATAAGGTCTAATGCAGACAATGGCACGCCTCTATGGTTTAACGATTCAAAAAGCATATATGCATCTTTGTTTGTATCAACCTCAATACCCACAAGAACAGCCGATTCAAATTTTCTAACAATTTGAAACAGAGCCCCCACATCTGACATATGAAAATTATCTTGTTTTAGTTCCAAAACTTCCTCATCTATCAATTTGCAGAAATGGCGATAGGCTTTAGCAATTCTTCTATTGCCAAAGTTTGCAGGTTTATTTTTTTTAAGCGTAATAATTCCCACATCAGAAAGAATAAACGCGTAATCTTCATCGTTTAGATTCTGCTTCTGCAAAACCAGCCTCTGGGTAAATTCTGTATTTTTGCCGCCGTTTGCGGTGAATTTTTGTTTTTTATTAGCCAACTCGTTTTTTAAATTCGCCAAGTCAGTAAGGTCATCGTCGTCCAAATCAGACCTATGAGAAACAAGCTTTTCATACAAGGCTGTCAAAAGAAGAGTTATAGATGTAAACCTCTGTTGTCCGTCTATAACCTCTAATATTGTTCCACTTAAAGAACCGCCATTAACGCATATATAAGAGCCAAGAAAATAACCAAAATCATTTTCAGTAACATCATTAAATAAAGCATTCCATTCATTTACTCCCCATGTATATTCTCTTTGGTACTTTGGTATACGATAAACCCTATCACTATTTATCGAAAATATATCCGCTATCGTCGTCTGGCCTACAGTTTTAATCATTTTAAATTCTCCTTTGTTGGCACTTCATAATTTCTTCTCTTTAATAATCAAGATGATTATTATATCTCTTCAATTCCTAAACTCTTTAAATATTTATACGTGCCATTATAATATTCAGGCAAACGTGTACTATCTTCCCAGAAACCGCTTGGATTTTTATTCCCATTACCTTTCGGCACGCAAATTACCATACCAGCTCTTGCACGTGTTAATAAAACGCGATAAGCATTTAACATATACTTCATTAAATCTTGCTTAGTTTCACTCGTTGGCGTTTGTTCTACCCACTTTGTTTGTCCGTAAATCTATAGAAACGCCACTCACCGTTTTCATATCGCATATCGGCATCCCAAAGCAAGCATGTATAATCAAGTTCTAACCCTTGAACTTGAATTTCCGTTGCAGCATCTTCAAGATAATTAGACGCCCTTGTGTCTATTTTATCCTCTAAAAACCAATGAACAGCATTTTCGTCCCCCGACGGCAATACGTGAATTCCCAAAGGCTTAAATCTTGCCGATTCTTTTGTTATTAGAACACCCGTACGCTCCGTTCCCCTAACTTTATCGTGCAACCACCTTTTTGCCTTTTCCATATCCCTTGTAAGCACAATAGGATATTTGTCCTTAATTTCTTTATATAAGTCTGAGGCAGTAGGCTCAATCGCAAGCAATGCGTGAACAAACGCAGAGAGTTTTTCTGCTCTATAAGAACGCAAAGAAACCGCAAGGTGTAAATTATCAGAATATGTAACCTTATCATTCTTTCCAAGTAACTCGTTAACTTTGCCTTCGGCGTATTCCGCTTCTGTTAATTTCGACGAAATATAAACATTCCAATGTGGGAATTTCTCATTAAGCGCGTTAATCCACTCGGAAATACCAGCTTCTCCGGTATTAATTTCTTGACCGCCACCAACAAGACAAATAATCGTTGCCCAGTCTTCACGTTGGTCAAGCGACCAAATCAAAAACGCTGCCTCAGACATAGGGAAATTAGGAACTTTTAATTTATTACCATACGTTCCGCCTCTTTTAAGATAATCGGCAAGTCTTTTATGCGTCCAAGAACGTTGCGCCTCGTCAAAAATGGCAACGTGTTCTACTTCACCGTAGCCAGATTCCGCAAGTTTTACCGCCTTTTCAGGGTCAATTTCTAAAACGCCGTTTTTAACGGGATTTTTGATTTTCGCAAGCATATTATCGCGATAACGGTGGATAATTTGAATAAACTTGCCTACTTCTCTACGCGAATCAGAGAGTTTTTTGCTTTCGTTTCTCTCACGGCATTTTTGATAATTGTCTTTTGCAAGCGCCTCCGTCAAAACTGCAACCAACGGCCCATTGCCTGAAAGATAAACAGCTCCTTCATCTTCAATAGGCTTATCTTGTCCTTGATACGTTTGTCTGACAGCAACATCAAGTCCTACAAGCGTTTTGCCGGCGCCGGGAACACCTGTTACAAAGCAAATACTTTTTTCGCGATTAGTTTTGCTCTTTTGTATTACGTCAAGAATATATGCAATCGTTGCATCCGTAGAAACCTTATCCGCCTCGTGCCTCGTAATATCTTCTACCGAATGGCTTTCATAAAGCGTTTTCGCCGCTTCAATAATTGTCGGTGTCGGTGCATACGGGCTGATAATCCAATCTGGATTTACTTCAGGTTCGTTTGGATATTTCTCTAAAATTTTTGATATTAAGTTTGAAACGCCCGCCTCACCCGTAACAAGAGGATT
>JAFQEV010000005.1 GCA_017398825.1 Clostridia bacterium | reverse complement strand
GGATAAAGGAGCAACCGCTTTTTTGTCTTAGCGTTTACCTTTAGGTTAACGCTTGACAATCTATGCGCGTTGCGACGCTATAACGGAATAAACTCGTTTAAGACATTAGTTGCAAATAGTAGGGCTCCCGAAATTGTTTTTAGAATAAAAAGAATTTTGGGATAGAGGAGCAACCGCTTTTTTGTCTTAGCGTTTACCTTTAGGTTAACGCTTGACAATCTATGCGCGTTGCGACGAGCCAGCGGCACCAAAAAGAACGATTTTTTACGGTTCGCTCTTTTGTATGCCCTGACGGCTTGAAATTTATTTTTAGGGTTCCCGAAACTGTTTCGGGGCGAGCAACTGGAACGTCACAAATAGTCGGTATGGCTTTAGTTCAAACCACTACTGAAAATTCAATAACAACCAACACCAAAGCCCGAACATATTTGTTCGGGCTTGATTAATATCATTTTTTTATTTTTTTCTATTTATTAACACCATCTCTCGTTCTTTTTTGCGTAACGTAAAATTATTGCCCTCTTATATTTTATAAAAGGTAATTTACCACTAAAATGACTATACTTGTAACAATCATAACGATACCAACTACGCGATTTAAAGTTTTTGCGTTAGATTTATTTGCAATTTTTGCTGCAATTCTTGCCCAAAGCAAAGTAAATACAACGCAAAGCACAAGGCAAAGAACGTCAGGAAATCCACCGATTATAAAATGGCTAACGCCACCCGTAAGTGCAGTAAACGCCATAATAAACACGCTTGTTCCAACTGCCAAATGCATAGGATAACCAAGGAATGAAGTTAACACAAGAAGTAGCATCATTCCACCGCCCGCACCAGCAAATCCGCAGATAAAACCAACTAATCCACCGCCGATTATAGCCTTTATAAATCTTGCCTTTGGAGAACTTTCTTCTAATTGTTCTCTCGTTTTATTGACGGGTTTTATAATAAAGCGCAATCCGATAATAATCAACGCTATTTGCATCGTACCGCTCATAGCTTGCTCGGGCAAAAAACTTGCCACAAAACTTCCTATCATCGTTACGATAAGCACGCTTATAAGCAATGGCAAACTATTCTTTACGTCTAAATTCCCACTCTTTTTATAGGTATACGCGCTGACAAAACTTGCCAAAACGTCGCTGATTAACCCTATCCCTACTGCGTCATACGCTGGAACGCCAAGAAAAGTTATAAGCATAGGACCTATAACGGCAGCAGCGCTCATACCAGCAAAACCCGTTCCAATACCTGCCCCAGCGCCTGCAAGAAAACATACAAGTATTTTAATTAAAATTTCTTCCATGATAAGTCTCGTAAATTAGAATTTTACAGCTTATTTCAATTTTCCCAATTTTGCCGTATTTACGATAACGATCATCGTAGTTTCTGCATCAAGAGCTTGCTCGGGATTGATGTTTACGTTGACCTTTTCACCCTTCTTGATAGCGACGATATTGAAGCCGTATTTTTTTCTTAGATTTAACTCTATCAAGTTCTTTCCGCACCACTCTTTTTTTACGTCGATCTCAACCAACGACACATCCTTTGACAGAGAAATCATATCAATAAAGCCGGAGCTAAGTAAGTTCTTAGCGAGGCGGATACCTGATTCCTTCTCAGGAAAGATTACTTGATCCGCACCAACACGAAGCAATATTTTTTGTTGCATCTCGTTTGCACATTTTGCAATAACAGTCTTTACACCAGCCTCCTTGCAAAGTGTGACTGCCATCACACTTGCTTCAAGATTGCTCGCCATACACACGATGACAATATCAATATTACCTATACCAAGGCGAGAGATAACCTCCGCATCGGTCACGTCCGCACACTTGCACACTGGCAAACATGCCGCCATATCGTTAACGATTTTTTGTTCGAAATCAATAGCGATGACCTCCATACCGTTCTCTACAAGTTCTTTTGCCACGGCTGTGCCGTATCTTCCAAGTCCAAAGACTGCGTATGTTTTCTTCGTTTTCATAATCTTCTCCTTATCCTATACTGATATCTTCCGTTGGCTCGGAAATAACGTTCTGACTTTCATTCTTGCTACCAAACGCCACTGCAAGTGAGATTGGACCGACTCTGCCAAAATACATCGTTACGATGATAATTAATTTCCCAACCGCGTTAAGCGTTGCCGTTAAATTTCTTGAAAGACCGACAGTCGCCGTTGCGCTGACCGCTTCATAGACCGCATCAATAGCAGAAACATTACTCGTTGCCATCAAAAGTATAGCGGATATAGCGCAAATCGTAAGGAACATTATGACGACTGCAACCGCCTTTTTTATTGATTCCTCTGAAACACGACGGCCGAATAATGTTGTACCTTTCTTATTCCTTATTGTAGCGAATGCAGAACAAACTAGAATGGCGATGGTCACTGTTTTCATACCACCTGCCGTTCCCACGGGTGAACCACCAATCAGCATCAAAATAATCGATACAGTAGCCGAGGCATTTGTCATATTCTCTTGTGGGATTGTGGCAAAGCCTGCTGTTCTCGTAGTGACAGATTGAAAGAAAGACACTTGAATTTTATCAAAAAGTGACATCTTTCCGATTGTTAAAGGATTTGAATATTCGAAAATAAAAATAAAAATCGCCCCAACAAATATAAGTACTGCAGTAACGGTAATAGCAATCTTTGAGTGTAAGGTCAAATGCCTAAATATCTTGCGGTTCTTTTGCGAACGACTCTTTAATACACGAAGCACGTCCCACCATACAATATAACCAAGCCCACCAAGAATAATGAGTGACGACGTTGCGACGTTGATTAATGGATTGGTGGCGTAATTACAAAGGCTGTTTTCTGCGATTATATCAATGCCTGCATTACAGAAAGCAGAAACTGAATTGAATACCGATATCCAAATACCCTTTGCTCCAAACTCAGGAATAAAGACAAACATATAAATAATAGCGCCTATTCCTTCAATAATCAACGTACCAAATAACACGTTCTTAACGAATTTCGCAAGCCCAGACATCGTATTAAGATTAAATGCATCTTGAATAAGCAAACGATCACCAATGCCCATTTTCTTATTCAAAAGAAGCATTAACCCCGACATAATAGTGATGATACCAAGTCCACCAATCTGTATCAAAATTAATATTATTATCTGACCAAACACGCTCCAAGTAGAGACCGTAGGGAGCGTAACAAGCCCCGTTACGCAGGTAGAAGTTGTTGCCGTGAAAAGTGCGTCAAGATACGGCACTGCTTTGCCATCTGCGGAACTTAGCGGTAATGCCAACAACGCACTACCCACTAGAATCGTCACGAGAAAGCTAAGCAATATAATCTGCGTGGTCGAAAGCTTGATTTTCTTTTTTCTAACCATAAGTTTTTCCTCTAAAAAGCATAAAGGAACCAACGTTCTCTACAGTCAGCTGGTTCCATTTGTATTTATTCATTTTTGCGATTATATCATATTTTGCCGTTTATGTCAATTTACTTTTACTTAGCATAATATCATACTAATTTTTATTTATCAATCATTTTTCCATACCGCACGTATAGCATTGCTTGGATAAGAGTTCTTCGTTTTTGATACTGCTATACAACCTAAAACCACCTGCAAAGTTGTAGGCGTTAAAACCGTTTTGCATTAAAATGCGAGTTGCAAGATAACTGCGCAAGCCACTTTGGCACATAACGTAGATTTTTTTGTCTTTTTCAAGTTCGCCTAAACGCTCTCTTAAATCATCAAGTGGAATATGGATAAATCCATCAGCGTGTCCACGCATATATTCAAAAGGTGTGCGAGTATCAAGTAAAATCACGTCTTTTCTTTCTCTCAAAAACGGAATATCTTCATAATAAAATTGTTTCACTATACCGTTTTTGATATTTTCTGCAACAAAACCTGCCATATTTACGGGGTCTTTTGCAGAAGAATACGGCGGAGCGTAAGCTAGGTCTAAATCTTTTAGTTCCTCGGCTTTCATACCTGCCCTAATTGCCGTTGCAATAACGTCAATGCGTTTATCAACACCGTCATAGCCAACGATTTGCGCACCTAAGATCTTATAAGTTTCCTTTTCAAAAATGAGTTTAACGGTCATTGCCGTTGCGCCTGGATAATAGCCAGCGTGTGAGTTTTGCGTTAAAATTACCTTTTCGTATTCTATGCCGTTTGCTTTTGCTTGCTGTTCGTTAATTCCTGTAGTAGCAACCGTCATATCAAAAAGTTTAATCACAGACGAACCTTGCGAGCCTTTATATTCGCTGTTTAGTCCACAAATATTATCAGCAACTATGCGCCCTTGCTTGTTGGCAGGTCCTGCAAGTGAAATTACTGCATCTTGTTCGGTTATAAAATGTTTAACTTGAACTGCGTCCCCTACGGCATATATATCGGGAATGGAAGTTTCCATTTTTGCATTGACTTTAATTGCACCTTTTACGCCAAGTTCTAAACCTATCTTTTTAGCAAGCGTGTTTTCGGGCATAACGCCAACTGCAAGCACAAGCATATCAGCGCCTATACTTGAACCGTCTTCAAAGTCAAGCAAAACTTGTTCGCCTGTAATGCTCATTTTGCTTGTGCTCGTGTTAAGCAATAATTGTACGCCGTGGTGACGGAAATTAGCATGGATAAAAGACGCCATATCACAGTCAACCGTTGGCAAAAGGTGATTACTACGCTGGATAATGGTTGTTTTAACGCCAAGTTCTGCAAGGTTTTCCGCCATTTCAAGACCGATAAATCCCCCGCCTACAACAACTGCCGTTTTAGGTTGTTTTTGCTCTACAAATGCACGGATTTTAAGCGTATCTTCTACGGTGCGAAGTGTGAAAGTCCTTTCATTTTCAGTATAAAAATCGGGCAATATCGGCTTTGCTCCGGGTGATAAAATAAGTTTATCGTAGTTTTCTTTAAATCTCGTTCCCGTGTTTAAATTAACTACTGAAACTGTTTTATCTTGCACGTCTATATCGGTTACTTCGTGATTGACTTTCGCCACTATTTTGAAACGCCGATAAAAACTTTCGGGAGTTTGGAGTGTCAATTCTTCCTTATCGTCAATAACTCCACCGATATAATACGGCAAACCGCAGTTGGCGTATGAAATAAAACCCGAACGCTCAAAAATAATAATTTCTGCGTGTTCGTTGAGCCTTCTTATTCTTGCTGCAGCAGTTGCACCACCTGCAACCCCACCCACGATTACGATTTTCATTTTATACTCCTATAAAAGTAATTTTAAATATATTAATTGTGATGGCAACTTCCCTTTCCACAACCGTGTTCGCCACAAGTATGTGCGCCGTCACCGTGTTCGTGGTCGTGGTGAGAGCATCTAACGTTGGGATTATAGGTAAGTTCGTTTTTCAAAAACGCCTCTACCGCACTATCACAGTCACCGCTGACACCTCCAAAAAGTTTGATGCCAAATTCAGCAAGCGCATTTATTGCCCCACCGCCTATTCCACCGCAGATAAGCACTTCAACGTTGTTTTGACTTAAAAAATTTGATAATGCGCCGTGACCTTGACCATTAGTGCTAATAACGGTTTTCGAAATTATTTTATCGTTTTGAATATCGTAAATCTTAAACTGTTCAGTATGGCCAAAATGTTGAAAAATTTGTTCATTATCATAAGTTACCGCAATTCTCATAATATTCCCCCTTAATTTTCATATTTTTATTATATCCCCTTTTGCAACTTTTTTCAATCATTTGATTCGTTGCCTATAAAAACAAAAAACATTACATATATAAAAAACGAATGTTCCTACATGCATCCGCTTTTTTATTCCATTATGACTTAAAAAAATATTTTAACGTGAATTTTAAAATCAAATTGTTTTTGGCTTTTATTTTAAGTTAGAATATCGTTAAACGTTTCGTTGAATATCTCGCATAACTTTGCAAGCATAGTAAAACTTGGCTCGCACACGCCGTTTTCCCAAGCGCTTATAGTTCTTTGGTCAACCGATAATTTTTCCGCAAGTTGTTTTTGCGTTACGTTTGCACTCAACCTTAAATTTTTTAGATTATTTGCAAAATTAATCTTTTTCTCCATTATTTTTCACCCCTATATCTATATATAAGAATGTACCAATATTCTTGGTAATTTGCTTGACATACCAAAATTTTTGGTATATACTTATGAAAAAACAAAGGAGAACACTTAAAATGAAACAACTAACGAAAATTCTTTCTTTAATTATTGCAGTTATTACAATATTTACGTTCGTAGGCTGTGATAAAGGTAGCGATGGAGATAATCTCAATTCCTTTTACACTAAAACCGTAGAATCACAAGCATTGCTTGACGACTTAGCCGACGATATTTACAGCAACTGGTACGACGCTATTTACGATGACGATTTCGGCGGTAACATCAACCTTGCAATAGCTGCAGCTTTCGCTACTCACGATGAAAACGTTAACACCATTGAGGCAAACGACGCTGTAATTCAAGATTTATACAAATCCGTTCGTGACGGCGACCAGTCAGACATTGTTAAAGAAGTTTTACACGCTTACACCGATTACTATGAATTCGTTATGAACGTTAGTGGCTCGTTCAATTCATATAGCGCAGGTAAAGAAACTAAGAAAAAAGCGTTAGCAACCGCACTTAAAAACCTTTCATACGAAATTTAACCTAACAAAAAAAGCAAGTCAATTTGACTTGCTTTTTTGTTGCGCTAATGGCACAATTATTTTTTTAATATCTTCTTTATAATCCAAAATTGAAGTTTTTTAGGCAAAGCGTTTAGCAATAACAAAAGCCTATTCCTATTTATTTTATACGCGAATTTCGGGCGTTTGCTCTCAATTATATCGAGGGCTTTTTTAGCAAGCTTTTCGGTGCTTATGCACTTTGTTTCAACACCGTTTACTATCCGTTTAAACCTATCGGCGTTGCATTTATAGTGAGTGGTGTTTTCGCAAAACCTATCGAGCGCCGTGGTTGAAACCCCGAGCATACTTGTAGAAACCGCTCCCGCTCTTAAAACTGAAACGGAAATTCCAAGGAGCTGTAACTCCATTTTGAGTGAATACGCATACTTGTCAAGCGCGCCCTTAGAAACGGCGTAAACTCCCGTAAACGGCAAGGGATAAAGGGGTGCAAGTTCGCTCGTTGTAAGCATTATTCGGCTACCGCTTTTTAGTAGTGGCACAAAGGTTTTATTTACGTAAAAAGCGCCGTATAGGTTGATTTTAAATATCTTTTCAAAATCCTCGTCCGCAATTTCAATGAGCGAATCAAGCATATAAACACCTGCAAAATGAATAATTGCAAACAGCTCGTTCGTTTGAGATTTTACAATATCAAACGCATTTGATATGCTTTTCGGGTCAGTAACGTCCACCTCGATAGGCACAACGCTTGGCTCGGGGCTTTGGACTTTTTTATCGAGTGCAAAAACAAAGTAGCCTTTTCTTACAAGCTCCTTTACGGTGGAGTAGCCCATTCCGCCGTACGCACCCGTTACTAAAACGCTTTTCATTTAATCTTAAGCCCGTCGGAAAAAGCTTGACCAACCTTTTCGCCCAAAGCGTAATATCCGTAATTTTCGCAATCGTATGCGATGGGCTTAAACTTGTTAAGGTCAACTTTATCGCCCGTTAAAATACTTTCACTCGCCGAAACGTTAACAACCTCGCCAACGGCAATCTCAGTATCGAAATTATAGCTTTTGAGTTTACACTCCAAAACGAGCGGTAACTCTTCAAAAACGGGGGCATTTACAACCTCGCCCTTAACTGCGTGCCAGCCCGCTTTTTCAATCTTATTTACAACGTCGTTACCCGAAACAACCCCCACGTAATCGGCAGGGATAACGTTAGAAACGTCCGCCATGGCAACGGTAAACTCTTTGGTTTTTAAAAGATTTTTAACCGTTTTATGATCGGAGGATAAGCAAATAGACACCTCTTGACTATCGCAAACCGTGCCCCAAGCTGCGTTCATTGCGTTGGGCACGCCGTTTTCATCGTACGTACCTATAATGAGCACGGGAAGAGGATAAATATATGCCTTTGGCTTTAGATTTTTTCTCATAATCACTCCTTAAAGCAAATGCTTGACGGTTTTGGGGAAATCTTCAAAATTATCTACCTTTATATAGTTGAAATCGGAAAGGAATACAGACTCGTCGTTTCCGCCGATGCCGTAATCGTCACCTACGTATACGACCTCGCTGTGTGATAATCCGTTTTCTTCGCAGTACTTGCTGAGCGCCAAGTATTTGTTATATCCCTTTGGCGCCATATCAAACGAGGAAGAACCGCCAACAAACACCTCGTAATCGGAGAAAAGTTGACAAACCTCTTCGTAAATCTTTCTCCTCTTTTTACGATCTGGGTCAAACGCGAGTTTATCCTGTTTTTCAGCTTTAGTTCCAAGTAATGCAAGAGTTATGCAACCTGATGAGTGATACTCAACGCTATCTCCCTTAAATTCGGTAAAGCCATACTTTTCGCGAATATAGGTGGCGCGCTTTTCAACGGAGGCTCTATCACAATCAAACTTGAAATCTTTAATTATATCAATATCTTTCGTTTGCTCGTTGTACTTTGCCCATTGTAAGCCGTAATTGCCAACGATATCCGCAGGGAATTTATCCATTTGATTGTGTATGCGATTACACATTCCCGCACCCACCATCAATATTTTATACTTTTTAGATAAGCTAATAAGCGTTTCTAAATTAGCTTTAGGGAGGGGGGATTTATGGTTGGAGAGAGTCCCGTCAAGGTCAAAAGCCATAACCTTAATTTTAGACTTATCTATATAATCACTCGCATAGTAATTGAGATCGTATAGCATCCATAAAACAGAATATCTATCCTTTAAATCTTTAGCGTACTTAACGGCATCGGCTATCTTATCCTCGCCGTAATAGCTTAAAAATTCTTGATATTTAAGCCCCACCTTTTCAAGCGTGGAAATAATCTCACTCTCGCTCGGCATCTCGGAAAGAATTGCCCTTATCTCATCTTCTTTTTCAAGGTAGATAGATACTCTATCTTTATCGTAATTGCCGACCTTTTGTTGTAGTTTTATGCAACTTTCCGCTGAGGACTTGTAAATTCTTTTAAGCTCGGCATTTCTCGTATTCTCATCTAATTTCGCCCTACTGGTCCATTTTATATTCAAAAGGTCTTGACGGATTTTAGCGGTTAACACGGTGGAATACCCAACGTCTATCCCGTGAGGGAAATAGTCTTCGCCGTTTAAAATGCCAACTATTTCAAAATAGTGTGAGAAATGATGTTCGCTACCGGACGCAGGGCGAGAAGAGCCCGCAAAACTCATCATTATTCCAACGATAACGAGCGCCTCCATGAGTGCTTTCACACTTTCTTTATCACGGCGAGAAAGCCCGTCGGCCAACGCCTCAACGTCCTTTATCATTTGATAGGTAACGCCGTAGATATAATTGCAAAAATATTCGCCGTTAACTATATGCGAAAGTTTCCAGTCGTTAAGTGCGGAATACTTGCCGATAATATCGCCATAGCCTGCTTGAATCATATCAAAGGGCGCGTCCTTTAAAATTTCAGGCTCGCTAACTATTGCTTTTGGAAGACCTGCAGAATAAGTGACTTTCATTCCGCCCGTTATCATTGCTGCGCCTGACGAGGCGTAACCGTCCATCGACGGAGCGGTTGCAACAACCATATACGGAATTTTGTTAAAGTGAGCAACGTACTTGCAAAGGTCTTGAATAACGCCCGAGCCTATGCCAACGATTAAATCAACGCCTAAAAGTTTAGCGGTAACCGCCTCGATAGCCTCCTCGTTGGGAATTAAAATTTTATCCCCACGAAAAACAACCTTATCTTTTATTTTTCCGTTCAAAGCGCTTGCAGTTTTATCGCCTGCAACGCCATACGTATTTTCATCGGCAACGATTAAAATGGAGGAATAGTCTTTACACAAATTGCCAAGCTCCAAAATAGCATCGTCTTTGATAAAAACCTTATCAATAGGACAGGTGTGGAACTTTCCACACCCGCAGTCTACACCTTTTAAAATTTCGTTTATATCCATAATTATCCCCTATTATACTCACTAAAAAGCCTTTCGTAACACTCTTTTACCTCGGCAGGCGCATACTTTGAAGAAACCTCAAAGTTAAACACTCCGCTATATCCTACTTTATCTAACGCGCTGATAATCTCCATCCAAGGAAGAATACCTTCGCCAGGCATATAGTGGCGCTCCTTAACCTCGTCACGATCGGAGATGTGCACGTTTTTAATGCGCGAGCCTATCTGCTCGATGTAGTGAACGGGCGATTCGGTGAGCGGATGATTAACGTCGATTACCATATTGAGCTTGGGAACTGCCTCTAAAAGCTTTAACGCCTCGCTCGATACGTTGAGCATACCGTCGTTCGTCATATTCTCAACGCAAACGTTTGCAGGAACGAATTCGCAAATCTCGTACATTGATTTTACAAGCTGTTCAAGCCTTGCAGGGCGCTCATCTTCAGTTTTTGGTCTTTGATCGGGATGAATAACGAAACACGCCGGCATGTTGTTTTCATAATGGCTAACCGCCCACTTAACGCTCTCAACGGACGCCTTTCTCTCCTCCTCGTCAAGCGAAGTAAAATTCCATAACTGGCAAGAAAATGGGAGGTGAATAGTGTTTAACGTTAATCCGTTATCTTTAACGATTTTAACCGCGTCGCGAACGTAGTGATAATTTTCCTTTTCCTCTTGCCTATTCCAAGGGCCTAAGGTAACTAATTCAGCACCGTCAAATCCGAACTCTTTCATAGCTTTAGTTTTTGTTTTGAGCTCTTCTTCTCTAAAGGTTATTTTGTAATGCTTATCATCGAGCCACTTAATTCCAAAACAATCAAGCGACATTCCAAGTCTAGGTTTAAACATATTTCTCCTCGCAATTATTGTAATACAATAATTATACATCGTAACCCCTTTAAATGCAAGGGAAAAAGCATTAAAGAATTTATATAAAATTGAAATTATCAATCAAAAACAGTTGAGTTTTTTTAATTTTTTTGTTATCATACAATAGCAAACGGGAAAACCGATTGTTAGTAATAATTATTTTGGGGTGTCGCCAAGCGGTAAGGCTACGGACTCTGACTCCGTCATTCGGGAGTTCAAATCTCTCCACCCCAGCCATTAAAAAAAGCACCAAAGCGGTGCTTTTTTTAATGACGCAATTACGAGATTTGCCTAAAGGCAACCCTTAGCAGGGCGCTTACCCCTCGTCAACTATCGTTGACACTCCCCTTATCAAGGGGAATTACTCTCCACCCCAGCCAAAAAGAACTTGCAGATTGCAAGTTCTTTTTTTATCCAAGCCGATTTAGGCTTGGTATGTAATCCGCTTTTAGCGGTATGCAATCACCATAGGTGTATGGCATCACGCGACAGCGTGTATAAAATCGGCTTGATTACATCCACGCTCTTCGTGTGATTTGACACTTAGGATAATCAGGAAATTTTGGCAAAAAAATGTCCCCAAGATTAACCACTTGGGGCAATTGCCGACCAAATCCGGACCAGGTGCAAGCGTAATTACGCTCGCCTTTTTATAGTATATGTTATTTTAGAAAAACTGTCAACGTTTTAGCATGCGTACAGGGCGAGTTTTTTTATCAGCATTGATAAATAATTTGATAAAATTGCGCGCTCTTCCGCATCGGGCTGGCGAGTTATAAAGCGCAATAGATATACCTCAAGCTCTTCAATATCCTTATAATCACTTTCAGATAACGGCTTTTGCTTAAGTTCGTTTATCAGTTGTTTTACGTAGCCAACGTCTAAATACCCTGAAAAGATTTCGCTCTTTTTAAAGTATTTTACTGCATTTGAAACGGGAGGATATTCCTCTTTTATAACGGGCTTTATAACTTCTTTACAAACTTTTTCTTTAACCTTATCAAATCGCTTTTTTAGCAGGGCGAAAAAGGTTAAAAGCAACGCCATATATAGCGTTAAAAACGCGTATATGCTTTCAAAAGATAAAAACAGCAGTTTCGCCCCTTTATAATCTTGAACGATAAAGTATGCCGTGAGCAAAAAGCAAACGAGTGAAAAACATAAAAAATACGAGCTTTCCCTCCTCGCTTTTTTAAATGCCGTAACGGCAAGCTCTATAACGAACACGAGCGCGTTTGCAAGAAAAATTCCGAGCGCAATCAAATAGGCGTTAACGCCAAAGTCAAAAGTTAAATAATTTAGGGCGGGTTTAATATATTCTAACATAGAACAATTATTCCCGCCCTTATTAATTTTTATTCCATATCAATCGTTTTGCCCTGTAAAACGTTAACGAGCACTACGCGTTTAACCTTAAGCTTTAAAATTTCTTCTATAGCGTTTTTGTACAAGGCCATTTGCGTTTTATATGCCTTTATTATATCCTCTTCACTCTCTATCGTGGAGATTTTATAATCGATTAGCACAGCCCCGTCACTATCCACGGCAATTAAATCGGCTATACCTTGAATTAATACAAGTTCGTTAGATTTAACGCCGAACAACTCGCTCGCAGGAACGAGGTGGCAAAACTTTTGTTCCTTTAAAAGCTTTTTGCCCCTAATTTCACTAAACACGGGCTCTTTTAAAATTTGCCTTACCTTATCAAGCTCGATAAAATCGGCTTGCGCTTTGGTCATAAGCCCGTTTGCAACAAAGTTTTCAAGTAATTCGCTTGAAATCTCACCGTAAAAATCAATGAGTTCAAAGAACCTGTGATAAGCCGTGCCCTTTTCGGAACTCGACGTGCCAAACTTATCCGTGCGAGCAAAATACTCTTCGTCACCCGCCTTGTTAACGTCCGATACCGAGGTCTTAACTGGAAGACTTACCTCGCTCTCGTGGGGATATCTATACGATAGGTTTTGAGCGATTTTTTGAGTTAACTCGCCGTCAACCTCTTTTCCGGCAACGGTCACCGAACTGCTCTTAGTTTCAATCTCAATCGAGGTTGCATCGTGAACGATAACGGGGATTTCCCCTCCCGTTAAAAAGTCACTCATAGATTTTACTAAATGCTTGTCAAAAGATGCGCCTATACCGTCCGCACCCGTTACGAGATAAAGCTCGCATTTAGCCCTTGTAACAGCAACGTAAAACAGCCTAAGCTCTTCAACTTGAGTTCTCTTTTCAAGGCGAGCCTTAACAAGCGAGCGAACGGGGTTTTCAGAAACGGTCATCGTTTCGTGATTAAAGGTTTTTACGCCAACGCCGGTACTTTTTTCATACAAAACGTTGCCCGACTTATCTTTATTGCTAAACTTTTTGTTAAGCCCTGCAACTATAACTACTGGGAACTCCAAACCCTTGGAGGCGTGCATGGTCATAATTTGCACGGTGTCCTCACCGGAAGACTCGGCTACCGCAATATCGTCAAGCACGTCTTCAACGTGATTTTCAAACTCAACCGCCCTTAGTTTTTTTCCACCCACCGTACTTTCGGCGATAAATCTCTCAATCCTCTTAACGCGTGAAACGCCGTAGGTAGACGCCATCATTTTAGCTAAGTATCCCGTTTCCTTTAAAATGGAATTAAACAACTCATCAACACTTAAAAACTCGGCAATAAGGCGTTTTTCCTCAAGCCACGATATAAAATTTTTACATTTTAATCCAAGGCTATTATCTATCTTTGAATACTTCTCAACGAGGGAATAAAAACTTGCGTTTCTATCAATCTTGCCGTTAGCTTTTATGGTGGCAAGCTCGTCTTCTATAAAACCGCAAAGCGAGAGCATTACTGTTGCCAAAGGCACGTCGCGCTCGGCGTTAACAAGCAGGGATAAAAGGCTTAGTAACACCTTAATCTCGGGGTAATCTTTAACGTTCTTTTTAACCGACGAGCTTACGGGGACTCCCGATTTTACAAGCGTTTGAACAAGCTCCTCGCCAAGCCTCGATTCGCCTGCTATCGAGCGAAGAAGGATACAAATATCGCCAAAACCTATCTGTTTATAGGTGCGGGTTTTTAGGTCGTAATACTCCTTTCCAAACCTATCTTTTATTATATCGGCAATTACCTTTACCTCGCCTAAAACGTCTTCCTCTTCAAGTTTTTCCGTGGCGAATTTTACAGAGTATACTCCACGTTTGGCAACCTCTTGTTTTGGCTTTTCAACTTTTGGAACAACGTGCATTTCGCACACGCCCTCGTAGTCCTCGTAGCCGTTGCCGTAAATCATGGGGTTTTTAGCGTAGTCAGTTCCGCCATAATCAGCCGTCATCACCCCTTTGAAAAGGGCGTTAACACCGTTTACGATTTTGGGCGCACTCCTAAAATTGTTGTCAAGCGGAATTGCCGTGCCCAAGCCGTTTTCGTAATCTTTATACTTAGTTGAAAAATATTCGGGGTTACAGCCTCTAAAGGCGTAAATGCTTTGCTTGCTATCACCTACTAAAAAGGCGTTATCGCTTGTTACGAGGTTTATTATTTCCTCTTGAATATCGTTAACGTCTTGATACTCATCGATAAACACGTAGTCGTAAAGGCTTAAAACTTCCTTTCGTATCTCTTCTACTTTGAGCAGTTGCAGTGCGTAACGCTCAATATCGGCAAAGTCAACGGAATTTTCCTCCGCCTTTAACTTTAAGAGAACGTCTGAATACTTTTGAGTAAGCCTAAATAACCCTTCTAAAATATCGTAGCTATCGTTGAGCTTTTTGTTTTCAACCTCTTTATCTATTGCAAAAATGGCTTGGAATTTTTCAAGCCTTTCTCTATACTCTTTAACCGTTTGCGATAAAGTAGTTGCGTGTTCCGGCTCGTAAACCTTACTTCTCGGCAAAGAAATTTTTATTTTGCTGTATTCGCTAAAAAAGCTAAAGAGGTCTTCAGCCCCTTCCATTTTAGCTAAAATCTCACTTAAGTTTTCGCAAAATACCTTTCTTGCCTCGTCTTGCTTAAAGGAAGATGCAAGCGCTGAAAACTCAAATCTATAATGACTTGCAAGCTCTCTAACGTCACCTATTAATTCATCGTTTAAATATTTATAAACGTTTAAATAACTGTCCTTTGACGTTTTTGCGAGGTTTTCAATTCCGTTAGCGCGCTCGGCAAAGCCGTAAACTTTTAAAACGGTTTCCTTAAGCCCCTTGTCTGAACGGTGACTTGCAAAGGTGGCAACAAGATTTAAAAACTCCTTGTCCTCAGCCTCGTAAAGCTCGTCAAACAGCTCGTCCATAGCCGTTTCTTCCAAGCGCTTTTTCTTGCCCTCTTCTAAAACTTGAACGCTCGCGTCAATTCCGATTACGTAAAAATACTTCTTTATAAGCTTTGAGCAAAAAGAGTCAATGGTGGAAATATCAGCCGAGTTTACAGTCTCAAGCTCATCTCTCAACCTCTTACTCTTCGTTTCAAGGTATTTTTTAGTGAGCGCCTTTTTTAACTTTTCCTTCATCTCCTCGGCGGCAAGCTTTGTAAAGGTAACTGCAAGGATACTTTTTACGGGCACTCCCTCTTCTATGATAAGACGAATTATCCTCTCGATAACAACGTGCGTTTTACCCGAGCCTGCCGATGCAGACACGAGCGCATTGCCTTTTCCATGATTGACGGCTCTTTCCTGCATTATGGTAAGTTTTGGTTTACTCATCGCTAATCACCGCCTTATCGCTTTGTTTTTCGTTTAAATCAACTGCATCTACGATAGTGCTAACGGAAACGTCTTTCACCTTTCTATAAAGGTCGCCTTCGCTATGGCAAAACCGCACATACCGCCGTAAGCGCAGTAATCGCATGCCTTTTCGTAGGGGCTTGGCTCGATGTATCCACTCCTTATCTCGTCAACGCTGTTTGCCGATAAAAGCTTGGAATACTTGATAAACTTATACATATCGTCGCTTGATAAAACGTCCGCGTACTTATACGGCTCGCCGTCAGCTTTTAGCCTAACTTTTACAACCTTTGATGATTTGCCTTCCAAAATATCGCTGTCGGTTGCCGATAAAATTTCATTATCCAAAACGGTTTTACCAAGCATAACGTAACTCTCTCCGTCTTTGGTAAACTCATCCTTCACAGGATAATAATAAGCGCCTGCAGGCTTTACTTTATCGTTTATAAAGGCGTTCATATAAAGATATAACTGAATTTTATTGCCCGTGTAAAAGCTTTCCTCGCTATCGTCAATCTTACCAGACTTATAGTCTATTATGCGGACGTAATCGTTAAACCCGTCAACCCTGTCAACGATGCCCTTTACCCAAACGCTACCGCTTTTTGCATTGAGCTCTATGGGCGGTAAGCTACCCTTAGCGCCAAATCGAACTTCTTGGTATAACGTTTTAAACTGAGATTTTTCGAGGGAGGAATAGATGTTATAACACACTCTCTTGCTCTCCTTTAAAAGCCTGTCGAGAACGGCTTTAGTCTTGGGCGTTGAGGAGTATTTTTTGAAATCTTTATCGTCTTTTAACCCCTCGTATATCTTTGAAACGAGCGCGTCTGAACTTATCTTATCTGAAACCTCGCCCATTCTATCGGAGTAGAGTTCGTTTACCTTGTGAAGTAACGAGCCCGTTTCGTTAACTTTAACGTCTAACACGGGGCTTTCTTGCAATTTTAAAATGTTGGAGGCATAGTTCTTGTATGGGCAAGAAAAATACGATTCCAAAACACCTGCGGAAATTTCCGCACCCGAAACGCTCAGGTTTTCACCCGATTGAATTGATTTTTGCCTATTTTTTTCAGCGAGAATTCCGTTTGCCTTTTCCTTTAACAAATTGTCGGATAAAAGCTCCGTCGCCTTGTAAAAGGAGGCTATCTTGCTAAGCGTATCCTCCTCGCTAAGTTTAAATGAGGGGTAACTTCTTGCAAGCTCCATAAGCGAGGTCGTTTCGTTCGCAAACCCGTCTGTGAGCGATTTGAGCCTATCGCCACATCTCGTTCTCGTTTGAGGAACTAACCCGAAAAGGTCGGTGAGCGATTTGATTGCGTCCGACTTAAAATTCTTGCTACCGTCAACTTTTTCGGTAGAATACGATAGTTTAAGTTTTTCAGTAAACGAGCAAAGGGATACTGCAACGTTTTCCCTCTCGCGTTGGTTTACCGATTTTATTTTTGGTTCTACTATAAGGTCGAACCCGTCCAAAACGCTAAGGTCACCGTCGGATAAAAGCGCGGTGTCACTCTGCGTAAAGGGAACGTCACCATTTAGGCAAACGGCGTATAAAATTTTGGCGCTTTTAATCTTTACGTCCTTGCACTCGCCCACGTAAACGGCGTCGTTAAGAATGGGAATTGAGCTAATTTGAGTGCCAACTGCACCGCTTAAAAATAAGTTCTTAAACTCAAGCGCGGTGACCTGACAATCACCCATAATGTACTCCATCTCGGATAAAAGCGAGCCTATTTTTTCAAACACCCTGTCGTTAAAATCGGCAAGGATAGGATAGTTGGATTTTTTGAGCGACGCGGTTAAACTCTTTAAGTTTTCCTCGGCGTTTGCCACTTGGAATAAAAACCTCAACGAACTTACGAAATCGGCAACCGTCTTTGCGCGCGACAGCTTATCTTCTACCTGGCAAACGACGCCTCTAATATTTTCAAACTCCTTAAGATTTTCGTGCTCTACGATAAACGGAGTTTTAAACGCCTTTCTCGTAATTGCGTTTGAATAAACGTAATTAACCAACCTATCGGCTAATTTTTTATCGGGAATAAACAAACCGGAGGATACTACTTTAGCGAACTCTCTCGCGGGCAAGCCCCTCCTTGAAAAGTCTAAAAACGACACTATAAAATCGCACGACGGGTGCTCCGATAACGGCGTTGACTTTTCAACGAAATACGGAACGCCATAGTCCTCAAAGGCGCGGGCAATGGCGGGCAAACCGTCGGCTAAGCTACCT
>JAFQEV010000047.1 GCA_017398825.1 Clostridia bacterium | reverse complement strand
TATCATTATAATGCCACTCACCTAAATAATAAACGTTAGCAAAACCACCCCAACCTTCAACGAAGCCGAAATCAGTTAACGTTTCGTAAACGTTAGGGTCTAATTCGTTGCCGTCTTTATCAAGTGGCATACCAGACACTCTATCCCTTTCCGCAATCGGCACTACCATTGAGCGATACGTTTCTTTAGTAATTGAAAGGAATATATTTTCAGCGTAAGGGAACGTCCTAACTTCAGAAAGCCACATTTCTAAATCGTTGTTATTATTGTTTTCATCAAAACTTTCGCCTTTATCAAAGATAGAACCTTCGGGAAGACTTGTTACCGTTGACGGCAAGACCACGTTTTTATAACCGTAAGCCTCGTAAAATGCCCTTTGCCTAATTTCTTTTAAGTTGCTACCGTACTTAACGGTTTTTAACGAATTGCAATAAGCGAAAGTATACATTCCAATAATTTGCAAACCATTGCCCGTGTCAACGCTTTTAAGCTTAGTACACGATGCAAACACGTTATAAAGCCCACCGTGAGTTGGCCATCTGCTAAAATCGTAAGTTAAACTTCCGCCAATAACGGAATTAGGTATCACAACTTCTTCAATGCTCGTTCCTTCAAAAGCACCGTTACCTAAAAACAAAAGCCCTTCGTTAAGTTTAACCGACTTAATCGCCTTATAGGTCTTATGTTCTATCGTTGAAAAAACGTCACCCGCGATTGCTATTACGGGAATAGACTCTTCATCTCCTTCTTCTTGATGGAATGCGGGAATTTCAATATGCTCGTAAGCGTTAAAGTCATCTCCGTTATAAGCTTTTACGCAATAACCGTATTTACCGTAAACCGTTCTAAGTTCGTAAACTAAGTCGTTACACTCAAAATATAAACCGCACTCACACTTACCACTATCGTTAACGTGTTCTTCATATTCGGTTACGCCACTACCACCTATTTGCTTGCGCCAATGGTGCGTTTCGTTATAGGTATAAACGTCGGAATACTTAACAGTTTCTTGTTCTTCAGGCGGAGTGTTGCAACCCGTAAGATAAAAACAACAACTTGCCACTAAGGTTAATAATACCGATAATACTTTTTTCATACCTAACCTCATATCAGTTTATGATAAAATTATACCACAAAAGTAAAAACTGTCAATCTCTTTTAAGTTTAAAGCGTTTGCTATCGCGACTAAAATTTACACGGAAAAAGCGTTGAGCACATTCGCTCAACGCTTTTTTAATGCAAATAATTTAATAATCCTTAATGCCTATTAAATAATCGGTAGACACCTCAAAATAGACCGATAAGGCAATAAGAGTTGCTAAATCAGGCTCTACCTTAGCCGTTTCAAGATAAGAAATACGCCTTTGCGTAGTTCCTAAAATTTTAGAAAGCTCCCCTTGCGATAGACCCTTTTCTTTTCTAAGCGCTACAAGCCTTTCCGAAAATAAAATCTTCATATTAACATTTTAGACAATTTTATTCTAAAATGCTTGACTTAGACAGTATTTGTCTATATAATTAAACATGTTAATTAAACATTCCTACTAGGAGCGTAGTTGCTATGAGAAAAATTCTTATCAATGCTTTATTAATCTTTTTTATCGCAGGGTTAACTTTTTGCGTCGGATGCCTTGCAGCCGACGATCTTACGTTTAACGACGCTTGCGACCTTCTCAAAGAGGAAATGCTTTACGGAAACGAATATAATTACGAGTTTTCTACGGAGAGATTAAATAGTAAGAAAGTTTTCGTTATAGAAATTCGCGACTATAAACAGCACAGTAGCGACACCGTGAAACTATTACCCGCATTTGTATCAAGCCATATTAGTGGTTTATATTATGATTTCATAGAGGAAAATTTTAGTAACTTTAGTAACGAAAGTATAAAAATCGAAATTTATGACGATAAAAACAATCTGGTATATTATGAATATATCTACGGCTATTATCGGGGAAGAAATAACTACAACTAAACTTTTTGCGTAAAATTTAAAAGCGTTGAGCGAAATTGCTCAACGCTTTTTTATTTGAAATAAAAAGTTATATTTCTGTTTTTAGAATATGTTTGCATAAAAATATGCATAAATTTGTGTATATTGCATATTTATTAAATAATTATGCATAAATAGCCAAAAATATTTTTAAAAATTTAAAAAATATGCATTATTTTAGTTGACTTTATCATTTTATATAGATATAATGTAGCTGTTGTTAATAAATTTCGTTCCGTTTGTTCGGACAAGGAGTATAATATGATAGATAAATCTAAAATCAAAAAGGTAGTACTTGCATACTCGGGCGGTCTTGACACTTCGATCATTATCCCCTGGCTTAAGGAAAATTACAACAACTGCGAAGTTATCGCCGTTGCAGGTAACGTTGGTCAAGCAGATGAGCTTGACGGTTTAGAGGAAAAGGCGTTAAAGACTGGCGCGTCCAAGCTTTACTGTTTAGACCTTACCGACGATTACGTTGACAATTATATTATTCCTACCATGAAGGCAGGCGCAATTTACGAGGAATACTTGCTCGGCACGAGCCACGCTCGCCCCTGCATTGCTAAAGCTCTCGTTGACGTTGCTTTGAAAGAAGGCGCGGACGCTATTGCTCACGGCTGTACCGGTAAAGGTAACGACCAAGTTCGTTTTGAGCTTACCATTAAGGCTTTCGCTCCCGATATGCCTATCATTGCTCCTTGGAGGGAGTGGGATATTAAATCTCGTGAGGAAGAAATCGACTACGCTGAGGCTCACAACGTTCCCCTTAAAATCAATAGGGAAACAAACTACTCTAAGGACAAGAACTTGTGGCACTTATCTCACGAGGGCTTAGACCTTGAAGATACTGGTAACGAGCCCACTTATGAAAAGCCCGGTTTCTTAGAAATGGGCGTATCTCCCATCAACGCACCCGACGTACCTACTTACGTTGAAATTGAATTTGAAAAGGGTATCCCCGTTGCTCTTGACGGCGAGAAGATGAGCGCTAAGAACATTATCTTAAAGCTTAACGAGCTCGGTGGTAAAAACGGTATCGGTATTCTCGATATAGTTGAAAACCGTTTAGTTGGTATGAAATGCCGTGGTGTTTACGAAACTCCGGGTGGCACTATCTTATACAAGGCTCACTCAGTACTTGAAACGCTTTGCCTTGATAAGCTTACTATGCACGAAAAGCAAAAACTTGCAGTAACGTTTGGTGAACTCGTATATAACGGTCAATGGTTCACTCCTCTTCGCGAGGCGCTCTCCGCGTTCGTTGATAAAACTCAGGAAACCGTTACTGGTAAGGTACGCCTCAAGCTTTACAAAGGCAATATGATAAACGCTGGCGTTTGGAGTGACAATTCGCTCTACAGCGAAGAAATCGCAACCTTTGGTGAAAGTGACTACAACCAAAAAGATGCTGACGGCTTTATCAACCTTTTCGGTCTTCCTATCACCGTTCAAGCAATGGTAAAGCAAGGCAAACTTAATAAAAAGAAATAATACTAAATTTATCCTTTCTCTTTTCGGGAAAGGATAATGCTATTTTTTAAAAGGAACAATTATGAGTAAAATGTGGACGGGGCGCACCGACGGCGTTACCTCAAAACTTGCGGACGATTTCAATTCTTCAATCTCTTTTGACAGTAAAATGATTAAAGAGGATATTGAAGGCAGTATTGCTCACGCAATGATGCTTGCTAAACAAAATATTATATCGGAAAATGAGAAAAACTGCCTCATAGACGGGCTTTCCTCTATTTTAGAGGACGTTTTAAGCGGAAAACTCGCTATTGATATGACAGCGGAAGACGTGCATATGTTCGTAGAACAAGTGCTTACCGAGAGAGTTGGCGATACAGGCAAAAAGCTCCACACCGCTCGTAGCCGTAACGACCAGGTTGCGCTCGATTTTAGGCTCTACGTTAAAAAAGAGATTAAGGAAATAATCTCTTTAATTAAAGAGGTATTATCCGCTTTAACCGTTCAAGCTGAGCAAAACGCATCTACTATAATGCCGGGTTACACTCACCTTCAACGCGCTCAACCGATAACTTTTGGGCATCACTTAATGGCTTACGCAATGATGCTCATTCGCGATATCGACAGGTTTAACGATTGCTATAAGCGCACTAACGTTTCCCCCATCGGTAGCTGTGCACTTGCCGGAACTACGTATAACACCGATAGGTTTTACGAGGCAAAGCTCTTAGGCTTTGACGGCGTTTGTTCAAACAGCCTTGACGGCGTTTCTGATAGGGATTTCACGGTAGAGTTTATCTCTTGCTGTGCAACGCTTATGATGCACTTATCGAGGCTTTCGGAAGAGATTATACTTTGGTCGAGTTGGGAGTTTAAGTTTATCGAGCTTTCAAACGCCTACACTACCGGCTCTTCCATTATGCCCCAAAAGAAAAATCCCGATATGGCTGAACTTATCCGCGGTAAAACGGGTCGCGTTTACGGTGATTTAATGGGAATACTCACCACTTTAAAGGGCTTGCCTCTCGCTTACAACAAGGATATGCAAGAGGATAAAGAGTGCCTTTTCGACGCGTGTGACACAGTTAAGGCTTGCCTTTCAATCGCAGCGCCTATGCTTGCAACGATGAAAGCTATTCCTGAAAATATGCTTTTAGCAGCTCAAAAGGGCTTTATCAATGCAACCGACCTTGCCGATTACCTCGTTAAAAAAGGTATGCCGTTTAGAACGGCTTACAAAATTTCGGGCACAATCGTTTCCGAGTGTATTGAGAAAAATACCGTACTTGAAAAATTACCGCTTAGCGAATACAAAAAGCACAGCGATTTATTTGAAGACGATTTGTATAAAGAAATAGACCTTCTAACTTGCGTTGAAAAGCGCGTTTCATTCGGCGGAACGAGCGTAAAATCGGTAAACGACCAAATTAAAATCGTAAAGGGATTTTTAAACTGATGTATAAAGTATTTATTGACGGTAGTGCTGGAACTACCGGACTTAAAATATTCGATAGGCTAAAGGCAAGGGAGGACATCTCACTCATTACTCTTCCCGACGAGCTTAGAAAGAACCTTTCGGCAAGAGAGGAGGCTATCAATTCAAGCGACGTTACCTTTTTATGTTTGCCTGACGATGCTGCGCGCGAATCGGTATCACTTATTAAAAACGATAAAACCATCGTTATAGACACGTCAACCGCTCACCGCGTAAACGATGATTTCACCTACGGCTTTGCAGAGATTAAGAATTTAAGAGAAAAGTTAAAATCGGCAAAAAAGATAGCAAACCCCGGTTGCCACGCAAGCGGTTTTATCTCTTTGATAAGCCCTTTAGTTGACGCAGGCGTTATTAAAAATACGGCAAAACTCACCGCGTATTCCCTCACGGGCTACACGGGTGGCGGAAAGAAAATGATTGCCGAGTATGAAGGGAATAACCGCCCTATCAGCTTTGATTCGCCTCGTTTATACGGGCTTTCGCAGTCACACAAGCACCTTCCTGAAATGGTAAAATTTACAGGGCTTGAAACAGCGCCCGTATTTATGCCTATCGTGTGTGATTACGCGTGCGGTATGCAAGTTACCGTTCCCCTTTTTAGTAGCGATATATCTTGCAAGATAGACGATATCAAGCAAATTTACAAATCGGTATATAACGGAAAGGTAGTTAAATACTCTGATGATAGCGAGGGCGGTTTCTTAGCCTCTAACACGCTGTCTAATAGAGACGACATGCTCGTTTCAGTTTTCGGAAACGAAGATAGAATTACACTCGTTTCGCGCTTTGATAATCTTGGAAAGGGAGCATCGGGCGCAGCGGTACAAAATATGAATATTGCTCTCGGACTTGATGAAACGACGGGGCTTAACTTAGGAGAATAATATGAAACTTATTTCTGGCGGTGTTTGCGCCGCAAAAGGCTTTAAGGCAAACGGCGTTCATTGTGGAATTAGAAAAAACAGGGTTAAGCGCGACTTAGCTCTTATCGTTAGTGACGTTCCCTGCACGGCAGCGGCAACGTATACGACAAATCTCGTTAAGGGCGCTCCCCTTACCGTTACTAAGCAAAACATTTCAAACGGATACGCTCAAGCGGTTATTTGCAACAGCGGTAACGCCAACACTTGTAACGCTAACGGAATTGAAATTGCAAACCTCACCTGCTCCCTCCTTGCCGAAAAGCTCGGCATTAGCGCAAGTGACGTTGTGGTTGCATCTACCGGCGTTATCGGTCAACCCCTTGATATTACGCCTATCAAAAACGGAATTCCCTCACTTATCGACGGTTTATCCTACGACGGCTGTGACTACGCTGCCGAGGCTATTATGACTACCGATACGGTTAAAAAAGAGGTTGCAGTTGAATTTACCGTTGGCGGTAAAACTTGCAAGATGGGAGGTATTGCAAAAGGTAGCGGTATGATACATCCCAACATGGCGACCATGCTCGTGTTTATCACTACCGATTGTAAAATTTCTGCCGAGATGCTCCAAAAAGCATTGTCCTCAGATATAAAAGAAACGTTCAATATGGTTAGTATCGACGGTGACACCTCAACTAACGATATGGTAACCGTACTTGCTAACGGCATGGCGGAAAACGACGAAATAGTTAGCGATGGCGATGATTTTAAAGCGTTTATGAAAGCGCTCAACACCGTAACCGTTAACCTTTGCCGTATGATTGCATCTGACGGCGAGGGCGCGACAAAGCTCCTCGAGTGCAAGGTTTCGGGCGGTAAAACTTTAGATATTGCTAAAACGGTTGCTAAAAGCGTAATATGCTCAAGCCTTACCAAAGCTGCAATGTTCGGTGCGGACGCTAACTGGGGAAGAGTTTTGTGTGCTATCGGCTACAGCGGCGCGTGTGTTGACGTTGATAAAATAGACGTGTATTTCTCTTCCTCAAAAGGCACTATCGCGGTTTGCAAAAACGGTAGTGGCGTTGATTTTTCCGAAGAAAAGGCAAAAGAGATTTTACTCGAAAAGGAAATTGATATTATCGTTGACCTTAACGACGGCGAATTCTCTTCAAAAGCGTGGGGTTGCGATTTAACCTACGATTACGTAAAAATAAACGGAGATTATAGAACTTGATTATGGATAAGAATTTTTCAAACGCACAGCGCGCCGAGGTTTTAACTCAAGCGCTCCCCTATATTAAGCGTTACAACGGCAAAACCGTAGTTGTAAAATACGGCGGTAACGCCATGATAAACGAACACCTTAAAGAACAGGTTATGGAGGATATAGTTCTCCTTTGGCTTATCGGCGTTAAAGTCGTTCTCGTTCACGGCGGTGGTCCTGAAATCAACGAGATTATGGATAGACTCGGCAAAAAGCCCGAGTTTATTGACGGGCTTAGAGTTACCGATAAGGAAACGGTTGATATCGTTCAAATGGTGCTCGCGGGCAAGGTTAACAAATCACTCGTTTCTCACCTCGAGTCCAAAGGCGGAAACGCTATGGGTATTTCGGGTATTGACGGCGGACTTATAAAGGCCGTTAAAAAGGACGAGAGGCTCGGCTACGTTGGAAAGATTACCAACGTAAACATTAAGCCCATTGAAGACCTTTTAAATAAAGGATATATCCCCGTTATATCAACCGTTGCAAGTGATGACGACGGAAACGTTTACAACATAAACGGCGATACCGCCGCTGCTCGTATTGCAGGCGCGTTACAAGCTGAAAGGCTTATTATGATGACGGATATTGCAGGTATCTTAAAAGATAAGGACGACCCGTCCACTCTCATCCCTCACGTCACCGTTGAAGAGGCTGAAAATCTTAAAAAGGACGGCGTTATTTCAGGCGGTATGATACCCAAGGTTGACTGCTGTATCGATGCAATTACTCACGGCGTTAAACACGTTGTTATTATGGATGGGCGCGTTCCTCACTCTATCTTAATGGAGATTTTAACCGACGAAGGCGCTGGTACTATGGTAAAGGGAAACGATGATGAATAACCTTTTTGAACTTGATAAAAATTACGTTGCAGGAACTTACGCTCGCTTTCCCGTAGACCTTGAAAGAGGCTCGGGCGCAACGTATTATTCCGCTAGCGGTAAAGAGTATATAGACATGGGCACGGGCATCGGCGTCACAGCGTTCGGCGCGTGTGATGAAGAGTGGAAAAACGCGGTTATAAGCCAGTTAAACAAGCTTTCTCACACCTCTAACCTCTATTATTCCGAGCCGTGCGTAACGCTTGCTAAAATGCTTGCTGAAAGAACGGGGCTTAAAAAGACCTTCTTTGCAAATTCCGGCGCTGAGGCAAACGAGTGCGCCATCAAGGTTGCGAGAAAATACTACGAGGATAAGTATAATAAGCATGGCGTTATAATAACGTTAAAAAACAGCTTTCACGGCAGAACGCTTGCAACGCTATCAGCAACGGGGCAAGACAAATTCCACGAGCTTTTTAATCCCTTAGTTAGCGGTTTCGTTCACGCTAACGCAAACGATATGAGCGAGATTAAAACTCTTTGTAAAGAGCACCCAGTTTGCGCCGTTATGATTGAAATCGTTCAAGGCGAAGGCGGTGTTAACGCGCTTGATAAGTCATACGTTCAAGAGCTTTCCGCTTATTGTAACAGTAACGACGTTTTGCTCATCGTTGACGAGGTTCAAACTGGCAACGGCAGAACGGGTGAGCTTTATGCGTATATGGGCTACGGAATTATGCCTGACGTTGTTACCACGGCTAAAGGCTTAGGCGGTGGTCTTCCCATAGGCGCTTGCATGCTTGGCGAAAAGGTTGAAAACGTTTTAACCTTTGGCACTCACGGTTCTACCTTTGGTGGAAATCCCGTTGCTGCAGCAGGCGCGATTAGTATTATTTCACGCTTGAATGAAACTCTACTTAACTCAGTTAAGCAAAAGGGCGAATATTTAAAAAATGAGCTTTTAAACGCTGATGGAGTTGAGAGCGTAACGGGGCTGGGACTTATGCTTGGTATCAAGACTAAAAAGCCCGTTAAAGACGTTGTTAACTACTGCTTAGAAAACGGCGTTTTAGTTCTTACCGCTAAAGATAAGCTCAGGCTTTTACCTCCCCTTAATATTAGCGAAAAAGAGCTCGATAAGGCGATTAGCGTTATAAAAGACGCATTGAAAGTATAATTTTGCAAGGTATTATTTTATGAATTTACAAAACAGACACTTTTTAAAACTTTTAGACTATACCCCCGAGGAAATCGAGTATTTATTAGATTTAGCATCGGAGCTTAAGGCAGAAAAGAAAGCCGGCGTTGACCAAAAAGTTTTCCGCGGTAAAAACGTTGCGCTTATCTTTGAAAAAACGAGCACTCGTACCCGTTGCGCGTTCGAGGTTGCCGCTGCGGACCTTGGCATTCACCCCGTTTATCTCGACCCACAGGGTTCTCAGATAGGCAAAAAAGAAAGTATTGCCGATACGGCAAGAGTTCTTGGCCGTATGTTTGACGGTATTGAATATCGTGGCTTTGGTCAAGAAATCGTTGAAGAACTTGCAAAGCACGCTGGCGTTCCCGTTTGGAACGGCTTGACTAACGAATTCCACCCCACTCAAATTCTTGCCGACTTTTTAACGATTAGAGAGCACTTTGGATATTTGAAGGGAATAAACTTCGTTTACATGGGTGACGCGCGCTACAATATGGGTAATTCCTTAATGGTAGGCTCGGCTTTAATGGGGCTTAACTTTACCGCTTGCGCCCCTGAAAAATACTTCCCTAACGGAGAACTCGTTGAAAAGTGTAAGGAAATTGCAAAGACTACCGGTGCAACCATTACTTTTGAAACGGACGTTAAAAAAGCGACCAAGGGCGCTGACGTTATTTATACTGACGTTTGGGTATCAATGGGCGAACCTCAAGAGGTTTGGAAGGAAAGAATTGAAGACCTTCTTCCCTATCAAGTTAACAAGGCGGTTATGGATAACGCAGGCGCGCAATGCAAGTTTATGCATTGTTTACCCTCCTTCCACGACCTTAACACCACCGTTGGAAAAGACGTTTACGATAAATTCGGCTTAGAGGAACTCGAAGTTACTAACGAGGTGTTTGAAAGCCCTCAATCTATCGTATTTGACGAGGCTGAAAACCGCATGCACACAATCAAGGCGGTAATGAAAGCAACTCTTAAATAATAAAAAGATGGCGTTTCGCCATCTTTTTTTATTGATTTTCAAATTTTGATATATATATATTTTTTTTAAGGCGTTAGAAACAAATATTATAATTCCCGAAATTCTTTTTATTTTAAAAAGAATTTCGGGATAAAGGAGCAACCGCTTTTTTGTCTTAGCGTTTACCTTTAGGTTAACGATTGACAATCTATGCGCGTTGCGACGCAGGCAAGGCTCGTGAGGTGTTTTGGATGAGGCTAACCTTGTTGGTTGCCGAAGTCAAAACACGAAACAGTAAACGCAGCATAACGAAGTTTATAACGAAATAAAAAAGCATAGGCTAAAACCTATGCTTATTTTTTCTATATGTTTTAAAGTTGTAGAAACAAGTATTTCAAGGCTCGTAAAGACGGGGCGATAACAATAGACCTTGTTGGTCATTGTTAGTGCAACGACTTTACAGTTAACGCCGAAATACGCCGTTTATACGACTTTAAAAAAATTAGCGTTGTTGTTGAAGATCAAAGTGAACGTCGTAAGCCTTCTCTTCGTCAGTATATCTACGACGAGTGTTGATTACTTCGCCACCGTTCCACTTTCTATCACCGATATCGTCAGTAGTACCCATAATAGTGATGTTAACTTGACGACGACGTGCAATAACGTGATCCCAGTCGATAAAGTAGATGTGAGCGAATAAGCCAAGTTCAAGCTTACCGTCTTTGATAGTTAAGGTTTCACTTCTACCAAAGAAAACTGAACGAAGGTGACCGTCAGTATTCATAGAAGAGTAGTCACCGGGCTCGTTAACGTATCTGCCGTATTGAGCGTGGATAGGACCAGGGTGACGATATTGATGTTCCTCAGCAAAGTCAGGAATCATTTTTCTCATAATATCGAGAAGGTCGTGTTGAAGGTACTCAAGGTCAAAAGTGTCAATATCGTGAGAGCATTCTTGAACCATTACAGAACAAGTGGTGTGGTGAGATACGATTGCAACAGTACCGTTCTTAATACCGGAATCTGCTACCATTTCGAGAATTTCTTTTCTAATATCGTGGAAAGTGGGAATCCAGCCACGAGATTGTAACTCTAATTCTTTTTGATAAATTTTATACTCCATTATAATTCTCCTTAAAAGATATTTTTTATCGGCGTTTTACTCCGAAAATATTTGTTATCTTTATTCTATAATTTTTTCCGTTTTAAGTCAAGGCATTTTCGCTTATTTTATAAAAATAACTTGTTATAGAACGCAACTTTGCTTGCGAAAAAATTTTATGTGTGCTATGCTTTATATATAACTTGTTAAGGAGAAACACAATGCTCAGTAAAAATGCACTTAACGCAGTATATCAGTCGTTTGATATCGAAAGTCAATGTATAAGCGAAATGAAAAATTACATAAACGAAGAGGAGTTTTCTAAGGCAGTTGAACTCCTTTGTAACGCGGTGAGAATAGGCGCTGCAGGTAGCGGTCATTCAGGTATTGCTTGCCAGCATTTTTGCCACCTTATGTGTTGCGTAGAGCGCCCTGCAAGATTTATCTCGCCAGCAGAGGCTATTCACGGCGCAACGGGATACCTCCAAAAAGGTGACGTTATGGTGTTTGCATCTCGCGGTGGAAAGACCAAAGAGCTTTTGCCTATCGTTGATATTTGCAAAGCAAAAGGCGTTAAGATAATAACTATTACCGAAAACTTGCAATCACCCTTAGCCGAGGCGGCTGACGTTGTTATTAAGCAATACGTTAATCGCGAAACTGATAAGTGGAATATGCAAGGCACTACCTCTACTACTGCACTTTGCATGCTTTTCCACGCTCTTCAAGCGGCAGTTATTGAGGAAACCGGTTACGTTGCCGAGCAGTTTGCCCTTATTCATCCGGGCGGAGCTGTTGGCGAGCGTTTAAATAATAAATCTGTATAAGGACACGACTATGAAATTTTTAATTGACGACGCTAATATTGAAAAGATAAAGAAAATTTACGAATTTTACGCGATAGACGGTGTTACTACAAACCCGTCAATCCTTGCAAAAGCAGGTAAAAACCCTTATGACGTTTTGAGTGAGATAAGAGATTTTATCGGAGATAAAGCGGAACTTCACGCTCAAGTTATTTCGTTAAAAGCCGAAACTATGATTAAAGAGGCTTACAAAATGACTGAGATTTTAGGCAGGGAAACGTTCGTAAAAATCCCCACTATCCCCGAGGGATTAAAGGCTATGAAAAAGCTCCACGCTCAAGGCTTTAAAATCACGGCTACCGCAATCTACACGCCTATGCAAGCTTACCTTGCTGCAAAGGCAGGGGCTGACTACGTTGCGCCTTACGTTAACCGTATAGACAATCTTGGCGCGAACGGCGTTGAATCGGTAAAGCTCATTCAAAACATTATTGAAAACTGTGATTTCAGCACTAAAATTCTCGCTGCAAGCTTTAAAAACTCCAACCAAGTTCAAGAACTTTGCGCATTCGGTATCGGCGCTGTAACCGTTTCGCCTGACGTTATTGAAAATCTTATCAGAAACGCCAGCGTAAAAGAGGCTGAGCAAGACTTTATCGACGATTTTGAAAAGCTTTGCGGTCAAGGCAAAACAATGCTTGATATTTAAGGAGTAATTATGAAAAAAGATTATATCGTAGCCCCCTCTCTCCTTGCAACCGACCCCTTAAATTTTGGAAGGGACGTTAAAATGCTTGAAGATGCAGGTGCTAAGTGGTTCCACGTTGACTGTATGGACGGAACTTTCGTTCCCAACTTTTCGTTCGGTTATTCCACCGTTTCGGCACTTAGAAAGTTTACCGATAGAGTTTTAGACGTTCACCTTATGATAGACCGCCCCATTCGTTACGTTGACGAGTATTCAAAGGCAGGAGCGGACTACTTGACTATTCACGTTGAGGCTGACACGGAGGAAAACACTTTAAAAGCGCTTGAAAAAATCAAGGCAAACGGAGTAAAGTGCGGTCTTTCTATCAAGCCTAAAACTCAGGTTGAGGAAATTGAAAAATTCCTCCCTGTGCTCGACCTTGTTCTCGTTATGACCGTTGAGCCTGGCTTTGGCGGTCAAAGCTTTATGAAAGATATGATGCCCAAGCTCAAAAAGCTCAGCGAAAAGCTTAAAGAGGTTAACCCTACTTGTCACGTTCAAGTGGACGGCGGTATTGATTTAAACACCTTTGGTTTCTGCAAGGAAAACGGAGCAAACGTTTTCGTTGCTGGTTCTGCGTGCTTAAGAGCTGAAGATAAAAAGGCGTTTATAAAAACAATTGAAGAGTAATTTTCTCGCGCCGTTTTAACCAAAACGGCGCTTTTAAAATACAATATAAGGATGAATACTTATGACTATAGTTTTACTAACGGCGCTAGGGGTTGGCGGAGCAACGGTTATCGGAGCGCTACTCGGATTTATCATTAAAGACCCTTCTCAAAAATTTAACGATATAGTTTTGTCTTTTGCAGCGGGCGTAATGCTCTCCGCAGCGGTAATAGGTTTGATTATCCCGTCGGTTGAAACGGGCGGAAAACTTGCAATACTCATTGCAGTTATAGGAATACTCGCAGGCGCAGTCGTTTTAAACCTAATTGACAAACTCGTTCCTCACCTACACAAATTTACAGGAATAGGCGAAGAAACGCACCCCTCCGCAACTGCAAAACTCAACAAGGTTTTATTGTTCGTTATTGCGATTGCAATTCACAATTTCCCAGAAGGTATTGCGGCTGGCGTAAGCTTTGGCTCGGATAACGTTACTCACGCAATAACCGTTGCCGGCGGTATCGCACTCCAAAATATCCCCGAGGGTATGGTAATAATTGCACCTATGCTTGCATCGGGCATGAGCAAGAAAAAAACCTTTGTAATTGCGCTTTTGACGGGCGTTGTTGAGGTTATAGGAACGCTTATCGGCTACTTTGCCGTTTCACTCTCAACGGTGATACTTCCCTTCTCGCTGGCGTTTGCAGGCGGAACGATGCTCTACGTTATAAGTGACGAAATGATACCCGAAACCCATTCCCACGGCAACGAACGCTTAGCAACTTATTCTTTGCTCTTAGGATTTTGCTTAATGCTTGCGTTTGACTTTTTACTTGGATAAAATTAAAACTCCGCTACGATTTCGTAGCGGAGTTTTTTTATGCTTTTTTCTTTCTTTTTATAATTAAATGATAAACGTAGTAGAAAAGCGCTATGTATATTGCAAAGAGTAAGACTACTATTATCGGATATATAACGGCGTTGCCTTTTACTAAATTGTAGAATATATCGTAAGGAGTTCCGTCACCGCGCATTAAGAACATATAGTTATAATCGAGCGTTAAGTTTGCAATGAGCGCCATTATGGCAAACGCGAGCATTATTATAAATACTATTATTGAATTTTCCCTCTTCATACTTTGCATGCCCGAGATTATGATATATAACGATGCAAAGCCTGATATTGAGTGGGTAATGCCCGATACAACGTTATCAAAGCCTAAAACAGGATATGCCGAATAGTTTTGCCCAGCGGCATAAGTTCCAAGCACAGCACCAAGAATTCCAAACACGAACACAAAATCAAGTGACGCCTCTTTCACCTTTCCTTTTGAAAATGCTGCAAGAGGAATTGTGATAAGCTGAATACTGCACAAGAACAAAGGGAGATTATAAAGCCAGTTTAAAGGGTCTTTAGAAGACACACAGCCCATAATTATTTTGAAAAGTTCAAACCCGTCAATAAGAATTGCAGCCCATATCAATACTTTATTCTTAGTTTTATAATCGCTATTTTTATTCTTGCGCCCAAAATATACGGCAAGAGCAACCATAACTATCATAAGAAAGGTAACGAACGTTAAATGTTGCCAAGACATATAGCCCTCAGGCTCGCGCTTATATCCACCTATGCCAAAAAACTCTCTAAAAAACTCTTTCATTAGTATAACCCCTACTGATAATAAGGTAATTATATATAAGCGTATATACTTTTGTCAATAGCACTAAAACAATATAAGATATATCTAGAACTTTTAGGGATATACGAATTAAGTTTTGGTGCGGCTGACAGGCAATTCCCCTTGATAAGGGGAGTGTCAAACTTGTTTGACGAGGGGTGAGCGGCGTGCTAACGCCTGAACCGCAGGTTCAAGGACTGAGCATAAAAAAAGAACGGTTTTACTAACCGTTCTTTTTTGGTGCGGCTGACAGGACTTGAACCTGCACGAAGTAGCCTTCATAAGATCCTTAGTCTTATGCGTCTGCCAGTTCCGCCACAGCCGCACGCTTATTAAAGCATAAGTATTTTAACACAAAGTTTTTAAAAGAGCAAACAATTTAAGGGTGTTTTTTAAAAAATTTATAAATTTTGATTTTCACCCTTAAATCAATTGCTTGGTCTTTGACTTTTTGCCAGCTTTGCTCATTTCAGCTTGACGGCGATTTGCCATATCAGACTTAAAATCAAACGTTGACTTTACAGTATTTTTCTTAGCAGAATATACGAGCGAATAGTTCTTTACGCCAAGCTCGATAAGCGCCTCGATTGCACCAACAACGTTTTTAACGTGGCTAAACACGGTTTGCTTTTTACCTTTCTCGTTGTAATAATAGATATCAAAATCACCATCGAATGCCTCGTCCGGTCTAATATCTCTAAACTCCTCGAGCATTTTTACGGTTTCAAGCTCCGTTTTGCAGGGAGGAAGTGTAATAATTGCTTTAAAGGAAGAAATGTCCTTGAGTTTTAAAGCCATATCCATAACCAAAACCTCTTTGTCAGTAACGGTTAACACAGGCTTGCCGTGAACTGGGAAATTTTTGTACGCTGACGGAATAGTGAGCATGGGAATTATAGTAAAGAGCAAGAAGAAAGCTGAAAACACCCAGTCACGCTTAGCGATAAATATCGATGCCGTTCCCACCGTCAAAACGATAAGGAGTGAGTTTAAAATTATTGCACTACGGCGCTTTTGCCTATTGTATTCAATATCTGCAAAAAATTCTTTAGCCATTGTTTTCTCCAAAATATAAGTTGCTAATAAATATATTAACTTATTATTTCTTCTTTGTCAACCGCCTTAGTTCCAACTTTTAACTGACCGCGAACGGTTTTATAAACGTCGGTGTGGAGCTTTATGCTGGAAACGTTGCCGTTTGCATCAATAACCTTTAAATACCCCTCGCTCTTAAGCCCGTTTTTTGAAAATTTTACCCACTCTGAAACGCCCACCTCAAGCTCTCCGTCCTCTATAATTTCAACCTCGGGCGCAGGGATAATCTCAACGGTTTTGCTAACCCTTTGATAAGTTGCGCTCGGCTTTTCACCGTAAAGCGTAAAGGTTACCAAATTGCCGTCGGCTACCGCTTTAACGTAAACGTTTCCTCCCGTATCGTTTATGAACTTTAAATCGAACGCGCTACCTGAAACCATAGCGTCAAACGATGGCTCAACGTAAACAGGCTGAATGCTGTGCGCATATCTTTTAGTGACCTTTAGCCCCGCCGTTAAAACACAGTTATAAAGCGTTGTTGAAACTTGGCAAACGCCACCGCCAACTCCCTCCGAGAACTCGCCGTTTTCTATAACCGTTGCCGATAAAAAACCGTTATCCTCCGTCCTATTGCCAACCGTTTCGTTAAAGGAAAACTCTTCTCCACACTTTAAAACCGTTCCGTTTATTTTGCTCACAGCAAGCTTAATATTGTGCTTTCTACTATTGCCGGAAGAGCCGTAATAGGTTGAAAATTCCGCCATTTTATACGTGTATTTTTTCAAGTCTTCAACGGTAACCGAGGGGAATAGCTCGATAAAACTTGCCCGAGCGAAATTCTCCCCTCGCTTTAACGCTGAATTTATATCCTCAATAAGCTTTTCTTTGTTGATGCCTCGCCCAGCCCTTTCGCTACTGAATTTAAACGGCTCGATTTCATTTGGCGTAAAAGTTAACGACGCATCTTTACAAAAGGTGGCGGTATCGTAGAATATTCCGTCAACAACGCCTTCTAAGCACTTGATATATCTATTGCCCTTGTATATACCTATCTCTTCACCGTTTAAATGATACGATTTGCCCTCAACCTCAATGGTAAAGGAATATCCGCTCGCGCTTGCAGATGCGGTTTGAGATAAAAAAACGGCTATGCAAAGCACAGCCGAAAATAATATTGTAAAAAGACTTTTAACGTTTTTTCTTGCTTGCATACTTTTAGTATGCATTTAAAAAAATCAAATATACTCCCTCTTTAAAACGGTTATTACCCTCTTATCAGTCTTTATAATTCCGCTTGTGGAAAGTTTTTTAAGCTCGCGCATCATAGCAGAACGGTCAACGCATAAAAACTCGGCAAAACTCGTTAAGGACATAGGTAGCGTTATAACGTTTCCTATAGTACTTTTAAGCGCGATGCTAAGATAAGATAAAATCTTTTCCCTGATAGTTTTATTTGATAAAATCTCAACGCGTTGAGATAGCGTTTTCGATTTTTCTATAACGATATCAAAGAGATTTTCAACGAACGTTGAATGGAACTCGCACGCCTTTTGGCAACGCTTGAACACGTTGTTATAATCAAAAAACACAACTTTGGTGTTTTCAACAGCGTATGCTGAAATATAGTTGCCGTCCGTTTGCGAAAAGGCAAACGCATTTGATAAAACGCCGTTTTTTTGAACGTGGTCTAAAATGGTGACGTTGCCGTTTCTATCAATCTTCTTAACGTCCACTCTGCCTTGCAAAACCACGCCTAAAACGGATTTTACTCCGCCGAACGAGTAAATTTCTTCACCGCTTTTAAATTCGGACTGGTGGGCGCGCAAACAGTTATAAAGTTGTTTTAACCCCTCGTCAGATATACCTTTAAAGAGTTGGCTTTTAACGCTTTTCATATTGCACCTTTGTTGTTTTTGCAACAATATTTTAACATAAAAGAAGTTGCTTGTAAACGGGTTTTAAAAATATGCGTTAAAAATATTTAATTAAAGTTTATTTTATTTGACAAAACTTTTTTGCTGTTATATAATAACAAAGCAATTTGCAATAAATTTGCGCCGTTAGCACGTCGCAACTTGCTAAAGTAATATGGTTTTACCGAAGTCGGTAAAATTAAATATACATAGCAGTTGCTCCTTTATCCCAAAAATCTTTTGCGAGCAAAATATTTTTGAGAACCCTATTGTTTGATTGAGCGTCTGCTCCGCTCTATCCAGCGATAAGCAATCAGCGTTTATATTATTATCGCAAATTTAACATCTTTATAAAAATATGCGCCGTTAGCTCAGCTGGATAGAGCGTCGGTCTACGGAACCGAAGGTCAGGAGTTCGAATCTCTTACGGCGCGCCAACAAATACGGACTACCCTTTTGGGCAGTCCGTTTTGTTTTGCGCTGTAAGAGAGAGAACTCGTTCGGTTATCCGCTTTAGCGGTAACTAGCCAGGGCCCCAACACTTTGGGTATGGCTATATCTCTTACGGCGCGCCAAAAAGCCACAAGGTATGTACGCCTTGTGGCTTTTTGCTTGACGTGAGAAATGAGAACGGAGTTCGGCCGTCATTTGATAGGCTTACTTGACGGACTAAGGTCAACCGAGGGCTTCCCTACTTTAGTAGGGTTTCGGTTGTATCTCTTACGGCGCGCATCATGATAGCTTAACGATTGCTTGCCACAAGCATCTCGTAGCGAGCGCCAACAAAAGCCCACGGCATATTGCCGTGGGCTTTGCAAATCCTATATAATAATGGGGCAGTTAAGAATTCCTTTTTTATCTATATACCCCATTTCGATAAATTAGGTATGAGAGGGATTAATAACCTGCAATGTTAAAAATATCGAGAATGGCAACGACAAAGAAACCGACAACGATAATTTGGGAGATGACAAAAAATATTGAACCGCCGTATTCTTCGGAACACTCGTGAAATTTTGCGATACTAATGCAACCTGTAACAAAGCAAACGATAAGCCACATTACGCTGAAAAACATCCTTTCCGAAATAGATGCAAAGCATGCGGTAGACAACGAGGCTACACCAGATAAAATTGCAAAAAAAAGCTCCATAGCAACTCCATACAAATACAAAATTATAACTTGTTATCGTATTTTAACATGCGTGAAAAGGTTTGTCAATCCTGTGAAGGTCACATTTCTATTTTGCGTCGTTTTTTGTTTAATTTTAACTACACCGAGGAAAATTTCTTGATAAATAGGATTATCCTCATTAGCGGTAATTAGTAAAGAACTTTACTTTCGAGTGTGACTATATCTCTTACGGCGCGCAATATATATAACTACACCTTTAAAAATTTTTAAATATATTTCAAATCTATTTTGTATACGTTCAAAATCGTACTAATTAGCCCTTGCAAACGCTTCTACCATAGTCAATGGCTTATTGCGAAAAAAACAACTTAGTTGCTTAAATTGCGCCTTATACGCACCTGTTTCCGTAGACGAAGAAGAAATAAAGCGGATGCTGAATATTTTTTTATTATCACATAAATAACGAATATTTGCGTTAAATCTCTCAACGTATGGCGTATTTCCCTGCAAGCATATCAAGTAAATTTTACTTTTAGGAAGTGCAGATTGAATGAGCTTTATAATTTGATTATAATCCTTGATTGCGTCAACGTTATTCTCATCTTCTTCTCCCAACGCTATAAAAATCTTTGAAGGTCTTATAGATATAATGCAATCTTGGACAATTTCGAGAGCTTCGCTCGTTGTTAAGCCAGCTATACTGCGATTGTAGATAGCATTTTCAAAATGATATTTCTTTATAAACTCATACAAAGGAAAACCAGCCATGTACGTAGAGCCGAACACAACGATTTCGCCTTTTAATGCAAGGTCGTTAATTCCTATTATAGCATTTGCCGATAACTTAACATTTTCTTTCATTTGTTTCCTTCTCCATTTTTATGATTTTTTCATTTTTGTGATTAATAAAAAATAAGACCAAATCTGTTGAAACAATAATCAAATTGAAACAATAGATGGTTAACACATAACTAAGTTGATTATTTACAATTTTACCTACAATGCCTGAAATATAACCCATAATGATTGCGATAATAAAAACAACACTCTTGCCTTGCGTTGTCTTGGACTTTATGCTTTTATATACGGATATAGGCCACGATAATCCAAAACAAACAAGCATAACGAACTCAAAAATTTGCATTACTCTTCCTCCTATTTTGTTTTTCTTATATTTTACATTTGACAAAAGAGAAAGTAAAATATATAATTTTTATGAAAACGATAGGTTGTGCCTATTAAGGAGTTTATATGGATATACAAAAATTAAAGTATTTTTATACTACAGCGCAATTAGAACATATAACGCGTGCGTCGGAAATATTGCATATTTCACAACCTTCTCTAACGCAAGCAATACAATCGTTAGAATTTGAATTAGGCGTTTTGTTATTTGAGCGGAAAGGGAGAAGAATTATTTTAACTCAATTCGGGCAATTCCTAAAAGAACGATTAGATTGTTTATTACCACAGTTTGATAATATTCCAAATGAAATCGAACAATTAAAAAAATCTGTAAATAAAACTATCAAATTAAACATTTTAGCGGCATCATCATTCGTTATAAACACAATTATGTCTTACAAAAAGAGAAATCCTGACGTTATTTTTGAATTTGAACAAAACGAGCAAAAATATGATTGTGACATACTTATTACTACAAACGGATTAAATAGTGATAATTCAAAAAATTACGTCAAGAGATGCATAAGAGAAGAAAAAATATATCTTGCTGTACCAAAAAATTCCATTTACGCGTCATATACTTCCATAGATTTAACTACGGTAAAAGATGAAAGCTTTATTATGCTTTCTAATACGCGTTTGTTCGGAGTGATATGTAACAAATATTGCTCTATTGCAGGATTTTTACCGAAAATTTTGTTTGAATCGGATTCTCCTGTTGCAGTTCAAAACATAATCAGCATGGGCGCAGGTATAGCCTTTTGGCCTGAATATTCTTGGGGTAAAATAAATAACAAAAACGTTACCTTAATACCTATTTCTTATCCTGTTTGTCAAAGAGATTTAATAATAGAGCTTCATAATCGATTGCCGAAATCTGCTTACGCAGAAGATTTTTACAAATATTTACTAAGCAAAATTTAAAATTAAACTACAGCATGCTATTATATCTTGCAAGTAGGGTGCAAGTTTATAAAAATAAAAAAGGTAGATAGAACGTCTATCCACCTTTTCATTTCATAAGCTTATAACTTTAACCTCTTTTAAATAATATTTAAAAATTTCATTTTTCCCGTATTGACACTAAAATTTGGGTATGCTATAATCTTCGTAGAAACTCAAGGAGAAATGCTATGAAAGAAAATTATATCGTTTGTAATTGTATGCAAGTTAGTTATGACAGTATTGCATCTGCGCTCGAAGGTATGGACAAGTTTGAGGACGTTTTGTCACTTTTTGATAAAGTTCAAGCGATAACCCATTGTTCTACGGGCTGTGGCGGTTGTCACGATAAAGTACTTGCGATTATTTCAGAAGTTATGATGGGATAATATAAAGTTTGGCTATTCCTTTTGAATAGCCTTTTCTTTTTATAGGAACAATTAATTTATGAAAAACAAAAGAGTAATTATAATAGGCGGTGGGATATCAGGGCTTGCCGCAGGAATATACGCTAAAATCAACGGGTACGACGCCGTTATTTTAGAAAAAAACCACGTTTTAGGCGGTGCTTGCATCGGTTGGGAAAGAAAGGGCTGTTATATTGACGGCTGTATCCATTGGATGACGGGCATTAACCCCAAATCAAAATATTACGATTTGTGGACGGAGGTCGGCGCTATATCCCCTCAAACTGAATACTTTTTTCAAGACGATTTTTACACTCTCGATTTTGGCGGTGATAACAAGTTTACCGTTTGGGCGGATACCGACAAGCTTGAACGCGAGCTCATAGCCTTTGCCCCGGAAGATGAAAAGCAAATTAAGAGTTTTTGCAAGCTTATAAAGCGTTTCCGCCGTATAGAAGGTCCCGTGCAAAAACCGGTTGATATGATGAACTTAAGCGAGCTACTCAAAATTGCTTTCACTATGCTCGGTGATTACTATTACGTTTCAAAAACCTCTAAAATCTCTTGCGAAGATTACGCAAAAAAGTTTAAAAACGAATATATACGCAAGTGGATTGCGGAGCATATGTCAGCTAACTACAATCTTATGAGTATGCTCTATATGCTCGGGCAAGTTTCGAGAAAAAACGGAGGAATTCCGCTTGGAGCATCTCGCACCGTAATAGATAACATGCAGGCAAAATATTTATCTCTTGGCGGTGAAATTCGCTATAATGCGGAAGTTGCAAACGTAAACGTTGATAACGGCGTTGCAACGGGCGTAACCCTTAAAAACGGCGAGGTTTTAAACTGTGACTATACCGTTTCCGCCACCCCTATCGAACACACTTTAAAAGTTCTACTCGGTGGTAAATATTCGCTAAAATCGATTGACGATAGGCTCAAAGACGAAAAGACTTATCCTATCTACACCTACACCACCGCCGTGTTTAAGTGCAACGAAGATTTATCAAGCGCACCTCTATCTCACAAAGTTTATCCCAGCGCACCCATCATTTTAGAAAAGGCGCACAGCGCAGTTACCTTCCGAAATTACGCTTACGATAAAACACTCAAGGTAACCGAGGGTTGCACGGTAGTTCAAGCAACTATAAGCGGTGAAGACGAGATGTATTACTGGTGGAAGTCAATTAAGGAAAACGGTGGCTATAAGGCGGAAAAGCAAAAAATTGCCGATACCCTATTAAAGATTTTCCTATCGAGATACCCGAGCCTTGAGGGCAAGGTTGAAATAATAGACGTAATCACTCCCATGACTTACGAGAGATATCTCAACACGAGGCACGGCTCTTTCCAAGGCTTTGTTCATACGGCAAAGGGCAAATCTCTTATGCAAAAGGGCGTAATAAAAAACCTTAGAAACTTTATACTTGCAGGTCAGGGAATATTCCGTAGCGGTGGTATGCCACCAGCGGCAATAACAGGCAGATTTGCAATTCAAAGAATTTGTAAAAAAGACAAGAAAAAATTTATGTATAAACCGTTATGAGTTACTCAACACTTTCAGTTAAAAACTTAAATTTCGGCGTTGAATATTATCTCGAGGAAGGTCAAAGGATAGTTACTGCAAGAATATTTCCCCCTCACGTTGACGATAGGTTGGAATTTTATATTCTGATTGACGGTGACGCGTCCTTTTCCGTTGAGAACAACGTTTATAAGCTAACCGCGGGTGACGTTGTAATTTCAAAGCCCAATCAAATTCACAACTGTATATTAAACAGCAATTCAGTGCACAAGCATTTATGTTTTTGGTTTGACTCATCTTGCGAGTTTTTGTTTGAAAAAATAAACAACTTACAATCAAACCTCGTTTCACCGCCGGTAGAAGAAAAAGAAAAACTTTTAGATATTTACAAAGAGCTAAGAATTGCGAGAGATTGTGGTGATGAATTAAAGCAATTTACTTTATTCGTTGCAATGATTGAAATTATAGGAAAATACGTTGATAAAATTTCCGTTCAACAAATCGTTCCCGATATTTTGAAAAACATATTAGACGATTTAAATACTTCTTTTACCGAGATAAACTCGCTATCGTACTTTACCGAAAAGTACTCCGTTAGCTCAAGCACGTTAAATAGGTTGTTTAAGCAACATCTAAATACCTCGCCAAAGCTTTACCTTGAAACAAAGCGCTTAGCGTACGCAAGAATTCTTTTAAGAAAGGGCGAAAACGTTATGACCGCTTGCATGAAAGCAGGCTTTACCGATTATTCTAATTTTATAAGGCTGTTTAAAAAACGCTTTAACGTAACTCCTAATCAATATAAAAACAAAAAATAAAACCCGCCGAAAACTGTAATAGACATAGGGATTTTTAAGCAATAACAAAAGTGTAGCCCACTATACTTCGCAAAAAGCGAAATATGGTGGGCTTTTCTTATCCACAGAATAGTTAAATAATTTAGTTATATTTTTAGCCTCGTGGCTAAAAGTGATATTGTTTACGCAGTAAACAGTGTAGCCGAGCGTAGCGAACGCCAACTGCGTAAGCAGTTATATTTTAACCTACGGTTAAAGTTATATTATATTTGCCACAACTTTCCCGAAAGGGAAAATAAAACTTTGCGTAGCAAAATATCACTGCTTTTAGCAATATAACTTGCCGTTAGGCAAATATAGTTGTGGCGTAGCAATAATCCCTATCGCTACGCCACTAACCTCGGCGGGTTTTTCTCTCGAAAAAACGGGGGTTATTAAGAGAGCAATACGTCTATATTTAAAATTTGGCAAAGCTCGGTTATAAGCTTTACGTTATCTCCGTAAGCGATAATATAGTGCTGACCCATAACGTTTTGAGTGAAATGCTCTACGTTTTGCATTTCAACTTTTAAGCTCGGGAGCTGTGGCGCGGGCTTATTCCAACCGCATTCTTCCCAGCTTTGAGGAGTAACGCCGTTGCCCTTTACAACGTGCATAACGTACTTTCCTCCATCGACGGTAAGCCTACACATTGTAAGCTCGCCTGTCTTTACCTTAGAAACGTTTAACAAACCTTGCGAAAGCTCGCCAAACGCAGCGGGAAGTATAGTCGTTTTGCCGTCCACTATTTCAGAGGGAACGTAATCGGGAACGCCTGCAAGCACGCCGTCGGTAAAGAACTCGTAAAACTCAAGATACGCACCTATTTGACCGGTGAGCATATTTACAAGAGCTTGAGTTACGTTGCCCATAGCATCGTTTTCAGGAATAGTTAAAACCCCGTCCTCTGCAAGTAAGGTAAAGATGGGAGCAGGAGGAAAGCCCAAGAGCTTTTTAAACCCGTCAACGTCTTTAAGGGATACGGCAAGATATTTTCTCTCGTTAATAATTTGCTTAATTGCAAGGTAGTATTTTGCAGCGCCGAGCACCGCATCGGCATTAGGTTCTTTGATAAAGTTCCAAGCCTTAATTCTTGCAATAGCCCTATCAATATCCGCTTGAGAAAGCTTTTCAGCGCGCTGAACAACCTCAAGCATTTCAAAGCATTCAATTTCAACGCCAAAGGTTTTCTTTATGGAAATTCCGTCAAACTGAGTGCCATAAAGTTGCATATCGCGATATCCTAGTTGACCGATTTTAACCTTTCTTATATCGTTTGCAACCGCACTCGCCTTGCAGAAAGATAAAACTTCGTTGAATTTTGACGGCAAGCCCACGATATCGTAAACGTACTTAAAAGTGTAGCCTAAGTCCTTTAACGTTTTTCGACATGCTGAAGTTCCCGCTTGGTCGGCGGTAGTAACGAGCCTTCCGTCCTCATACCATCCGCAAAGTCCCCAAAGCACCATGGGCTTGTGGCGGAATTTATCAGCCACCTTTAAAATGGCGTGAGTAGGTATCCAGCCTGCAACGCATAAAACCATTACGTCAAAGTCTATAGAGGAAAAATATTCTACAGCATTGTTGATATACGTTTCCTCATAATCGTCACGAATAGGATAGAAAGGAAAAATTTCCGCCCCCTCTACCTCTAAGCTTTGACACGCCGTTTTGCACTTTCTTTCAATTACTTCGATAGGGGTATTTACCTCACCAAAGCCTGCAAATGCAATCTTCATAAAACCTCCCATTTAGCAAAGCGCCAAACGAGAAGACGTTTGGATTATAACGCTTTTGCTAATAATTTATCATCGTTATAACTAAATATTAGCTTTCTTTCAAAAAGCATGAAAGCAAAGCCTAAAACAACGGTAATCACACATAGAACCGTTACCATTATAAAAGAATTCGCCCAACCGAACGTTTCAAACACGAAACTCATAAGCGTTGGAGCACAACCTGCCGAGAAAGACGCCATTGCATTAGTTATAAGCGAATACTTACCCGGCTCAATAATATTTTTAATTCTATAAGCAGTTACGCCCGTATATCCACCTTTCGCCATACATATAGCCGATATAAAAGTGATACAAAGTATTATTGTTGCCACAACGTTTTTATCGTACAAGAACACGAGAAGTAACGCTAACACAAACGACAAAGCGAACCCACCTATCGCAAGTACGTGCATATTCTTCATTTTATCGTATATGGTAATACCCGTGGTAGTTGCAATCGCAACCGATATAGATACCGAAACGCTAAGCAAGATTGAAAAAGATTTAGGTACTCCGTGAACCTCGTAAAGTATCTTTGAAAACCAGTTGTTGATAGAATAAAAGCACACGTTAGATGCGAGCATCATTACGCATACAATTACCATAAAAACAATCTCTACGTTTTTAGTTTTTACGCTTATAATCGACCTATCTGCCGATTTTTTAGTATTTTCTTGAGAAACGTGCCCAAGCGCTAAAATGCCCTTTACCGTTGGGTTATACAAAACGGCAAAAGTAATAACCGAAATAAAAAATAAAATTCCTGCAATAGTGAACGGAATATCCCATCTCGATATAGCTACGAACGCTGAACAAACGAGATAAGCAAGCGAAAGTGAACCTACTTGACCTATTGAGTAAAGCTTAGTCGTCAACATGTATTTTTCTTTAGAGAGATATTTAACGGTGAGCCTTACGCCAGCAGCGTAAAATGCCGCCTGCAATACGCCGTTTAAAGCAAAAATGATAAAGAGCGCAACCATGCCTACACCCATGTTTCCAAGCACGCCTATAAGTATGGTGAGAACGGAAGATGCAGAGAGTGTTACAACTATGTAATTTTTTAAATTTATCCTCTCTAATAAGAAAACTAAAAAGAGTTGATAGATACCGTAAACTACGTAATAAGTTAGATTAACTAAGCTCGTAATCGTTGCCGTTGAATCAAACACCTCAATAATTTCAATAATTTCCGCGTTAAAGATGTTTTTTGCAAACATCATTGACATGTACACGAAAATTATAATGAACACGAAAGTATTGTATTTTCTATTAAGCGCTGTTTTCATAGGTCACCTTTAAGTAAAACAATTACTTAAACTATACGCTTTTAAAACTATTAAGTCAACTCAAATTTAAAACTTTTCGTTAATTTTAGTAACTGTTTCGCGAACGAGCAAATCTCCACCCTCGTGCCCAGCAAATCCACTTGAGATATACGCGGAGTAATGCGAGCCTTTTTCCGCTCTTTCCGTAGGAAGATAACCGAGCGAACCGCAAGCAAGTTGAATTAAAATAGTTTGTTTTGCCCTGCTCCTCGCCCTTATTCTATTGCCGTAATCGAGGAAGAGTTCGTAAGGGTTAGTAGCGATTGCAATATCGCCAAATCGAATAACGTGAATTTCGTTATCGAAAGTATCGGTGGTGTGTTGGAGTTTATACCTTTGTACGTTTCCAGAATATATGTGAAGTTTAGCGTTATCGCGATAGTTAATCTTTTTACCGCGGTTTTTGTCGATAAAAGAATTGATTTTTTCAAGCGATTCGTTATACTCTTTCATCGTAACGCGCCTTAAAGGCATTTTTAAAGTAAAGGTTTCGTGGATTAACACGCCCTCGTCTTTATAATTATCCGAAAGCTCTTCGTAAACGCCGATAACCTCGTTTGCAAGCCTTCTTCCAACTACTTTTAAGCCTGAAAGGTCGAACATAGAGGGATCTGCCCTTCTTTCGATATAATCAAGCCTTTCAATGTTGGGATCGTCAACGGGCGTTTCGCCGTTTACCCATCTAATCATATCTCTCGGGCATTGATCGCCTGCCGCCGAGCAAAGCCCAAGCACGAAAATCTTTCTACCAAATTTCTTATCAAGATGAAGTTTAAGTTGACCCCAGTAATCTGCCGAAATGTAATTTCTATGCTCCATAACTTGAGATGGGCATGCTACGTTTGCAACTACACCAGTCAAGTTTTTATCGGTATCAAATATATAGATAAGCTCGATACCGCTATCGTTTCCACTTTCGAGCATTTCAAAGTTAGCGCTGTTGGTATCGCCCCACATTTGAGCGGAACCATCGTCAAAGCAAACGCGCCTATTCATGCCGATAACCGCCCTACCGAACGCGTTTTGATATAAACCTTCTTTTCTGTTTTCCCAAGCCTTAACTACTGCGTTTACGATTGCGTTTGCAATTAAATCACGAGCGTCGTTTGGGTCTAAATAATCTTTACCAGATACGTGAGGAACGTATTCCATATCCTTAGGAATAACGGTTTTTAAGTACTCGAACGAATTTAGGTTCCCTTTTATAAGATTGCTTTGGGTATACACGTGCGAGGCGTGAGTGTGAGTTGCGTTTATGATAACCTTGTCAACTGAGATGGGAAGTTTATCTTTGAGCATCTCTTTTACCTCAGCGTTTAAAGAACAGCCAACGCCTGCTAAATCGCAAGAACAAATAATCATTTGGTCGTTACCACTTTCTACAGCAAACGCAGTTACGGTGATAGGCGTGTCAACAGCGTTTGAAATTCTCTCGTAAAACTGACCTGCAAGCCTTATATTTTTCCCATTTGGCATTAAGCTCTCTTCTGCCCAACCAAACTTAACCTTATTCATAGAATCCTCCGCAAAAATTTAAGTTAATACTAATTTATCACATTTAAAAGCCAAATTGTATGTAAAATCAATCAAAAAATATGTAAATCTTGTCATCTTTTCCTTGTTGACTGAAATTTTAATATTTGCTATAATTATTATCTACGAGGTAACATCAAAATGGAAAAAAATAAGATAAAGATTACTGCTTGTGGCGACGCTCTTTTCGTTGCCGATATCCCAAACGAATACTCAAGCGATATGCAAGAGGTATCATCTTTTATAAATAAAGGTGACGTTAGAATTGTAAACCTTGAAACTACCATTGAAAATTTTGGCGACTTTCCAAACGCATATAGCGGTGGAACGTGGATAAACGTCGAGCCTCATGTTTTTGACGATTTAACTAAGTACGGATTTAATTATTATGGCACAGCTAACAATCATTGCATGGACTACTCTTATCACGGCTTGATCTCTACCATAAACGAGCTTGAAAAAAGAAATCTTTATCACTCAGGCACGGGCAAAAACATGGAAGAGGCAAGTGCGCCTGCAGTACTTAATGTAAACGGCAAAAAAGTAGCTATTTTTGCAGTTACCGCTGAGTACAACGAGGCATCTAAGGCAGGTTATACAACTAAAACGCTTAAAGGTCGCCCTGGCGTTAACTACGTTGGTTTTAACACCTATTATCCTATAACTTCCAAAATGGAAGAACAACTTAAAAAGATCGCTGATTATTCTGACATAAATGGTTACTATAACATATTGATTGACGAAGGTTTCTCGTTGCCTGACGAGGACGGTGTTTTAACGCTTGGTCCTTTAAAGTTTTGCTCTAACGGTAGTAAAAAACGCACTGAGTGCGATAAAAAGGATAAAGAGAGAATTACGAACGCCATAAGAGAGGCTAAGGATGTTTACGATATAGTATTAATCTTAATTCATTGCCACGATATAGGTAAAACCTCGCACGAGGAAATTCCCGAATACTTAGAAGAGCTTTCAAAGGCGTGTATTGACGCTGGCGCAGACGCTATGATAGGCGGTGGAACGCACCAACTTAGACCTATCGAAATATATAAAGGAAAGCCCATTTTCTACTCGCTAGGAGATTTTATCTATCAAGGTATGAGAGTTCCCCTTCTCCCTGCAGATTTTATGCTCAAATACGACTTAGATATAAACGCAACTGCATACGAGGCGCTTATGAAACGCTCTAAAAACGGGGCTATAGGCTTACAAACGCATAGATGTAACTTTTTAAGTGCCGTTCCACTTATGGAATTTGAGGGAGATAATCTTATCTCTTTAAAACTAATGCCAACCGTTGCTGGTTTTGAGCGTGAAGGTAAATTAAACGGACTTCCCTATCACGCTAAGGGTGAAGAGGCTAAAGAGATTTTCAATACTTTGACAAGATTATCCACACCTTACGGAACTGAACTTAAGCTTGAAGATAACGTGATTGAAATTAAGGTTTAACATGCACCCTATATTAGTTTCTTTAATCATAATAATTTCCGCTTTGATTTTGTTTTTCGGTATTGTGTATTTTTGCTACTTTCTCGTTTTTAAAACGACCAAAAAGCAAAAGCGTTACGATGAGTTTAACGTTCCAAAGGGAAAGATATATATTCCTCACAGAGAGCAAATGATTGCTTGGCAAAAAGAGGCGAGAAAAATTCCTCACGAGGACGTTGAGATAAAATCTTACGACGGGCTTACTCTGCGCGGTAGATTTTACGAGTATGAAAAGGGCGCACCGATTGAAATTATGTTCCACGGCTATCGAGGAAATTCCGAAAGAGATTTGGCAGGTGGTGTTCAACGCTGTTTTTCATTAAAGAGAAGTACAATTATCGTTGACCAACGCGGGCAAGCGAAAAGTGACGGCAATCTCATAACGTTTGGCGTGCGCGAAAAGCTTGACGCGCTTTCTTGGGCTAACTACGCATACGAGCGATTTGGCGATAGCGTTAGTTTACTCCTTACCGGAATTTCAATGGGCGCAAGCACCGTTATGCTTGCAAGTGAGCTTGAACTCCCTCCCACCGTTAAGGGAATTATTGCCGACTGCGGTTATTCTTCGGCAAAAAAAATAATAATAAAAGTAATTAAAAAACTTTACTTGCCTGCATTTTTGTTTTATCCTATAATAAAGCTCAGCGCTAAAATTTTCGGCAAGTTTAATTTAGATGATGCCGATTGCGAAAAAGCGCTCGCAAACGCGAAAGTACCTGTAATGTTTATACACGGCAAGACGGACGAGTTTGTTCCCTCTTATATGAGCGAGGATAATTTTAAAGCTTGCAAAACGGAAAAATCTATCCTCTTAGTAGACGGTGCTGGGCACGGTTTAGCCTACGTTATAGGCGCAACTGAGTATTTTAATGCAATCAGAGAATTTGACAAGAAAATTAACTTATAAGGTGGTTTTATGCATAAGGTTTTAGAAAAACAAGGTTTTATAATCGATATGGACGGCGTTATTTATCACGGCAACGAGGTGCTTGACGGCGTTAGAGAATTCATTGATTTTTTAGTTGAAAACGATAAGAAATTTATATTCCTTACAAATAGCCCCGAGCGCACGCCCGACGAGCTTTCAATGAAACTTGCTCGCATGGGTTTAAAAGTTTCAGCCGACCATTTTTATACGAGTGCTATGGCAACCGCCGAGTTTTTATCCTCGCAAAAGCCTGACTGCACCGCGTACGTTATAGGCGAGGCAGCGCTTACAAAGGCGATGTATGATAAAAAGATTTATATGAACGACGTTAACCCCGATTACGTTGTGCTTGGCGAAACGAGAACTTACAATTTTGAAAAGCTTGAAAAGGCAATCGACTTAGTTCGCAAGGGCGCAAAGCTTATCGGCGCTAACCCCGATACCGTAGGCGTTACCGAAAAGGGAATTATGCCTGCAACCGGCGCGCTCATCTCTCCCATTGAAATTGCTACGGGCAAAAAGGCGTATTTCGTAGGAAAGCCAAACCCATTGATGCTCCGCCACGGTCTTAACTTTATTGACTGCCACAGCTGTGACATTGCGTTTATAGGTGACCGCATGGATACCGATATCATTGCTGGAATAGAGTCAAACCTCGATACAGTTTTAGTTCTCACGGGCGTTACAGCGCTTGAGGATATTGACAAATTCCCCTACCGCCCCAAATACGTTGTTGATAGCGTAAAATCACTTATACAAGAATAAAATTCAAGGCAAGAAGGATCTTGCCTTATTTTTTGCTCAAAAGTAAACGTTTGCCCCCTTTATTTTTGTAAAATCGTAAAATGTTTTTCAAAAATTTAATTTCGTATTGACAAAAAACAAAAAGGTATGTATCATTTATTTAATAATAAATTATTAAGGTGTTATTATGAAAGCAATAATCAACGCTACAATCGTTATGAGAGATCACCTTATCCCAAACGGTACGATTATTATCGACGGGGATAAGATATTAAAGTACGGCAAAGCTAAAAACGTGAGCATTCCTGACGGTGCTGAAATTATCGACGCAAAGGATAATTACGTTGGTCCAGGTCTTATTGATATTCACACTCACGCTGCTGATAACATGTGGATATTTGAAGAGCCGGAAAAAACGTCTGCATATCTTTTAAAGCACGGCGTAACGGGCGTTCTCCCCGCACTCTATAACAATCTCAACAAAGACGCCTACATTAAGGCGGTTGACGATATTTTAAAGGCGAGAGATAACGGCAAGTTTAAAAACTTTGCAGGTTTTTATATGGAAGGCCCGTATCTCAGCCCCAACTTTGGTTGTGAACGCGATAAGAACGTTTGGAAGGACGCTATCGTTAAGGAAGAGTATATAGACATCGTTCACAGGGTAAAAGACACCGCTAAGGTTTGGTGCTTTGCTCCCGAGAGAGAGGGAACGATGGAGTTCGTTCAAAACGTTTTAGAGGTTATCCCCGATATAACGTTTGCAGTTGCTCACAGCGAGGCAACTCCCGAGCAAGTGGAGAGGTTTATCCCCTACGGCTTAAGAATAGCAACCCACCACACCAACGCGACGGGTACTATTGAACATTATTCCGAGTGTCGTGGCGTTTGTGTTGACGAGGCGGTTAACTATAACCGTGAAATTTATGCAGAGCTTATCTCGGATAAGATGGGAATTCACGTAGTTCCGTACATGCAGAGGCTTGTAAGGCGCGTTAAAGGTGACGATAGGGTTATTCTTATTTCCGACCAGTTCGTATGTGACGGACCTATCCCCGAGGGCTTTGAAGAGGCTACGGATATCCACTTTGACAACGCTGGTGAAATTGCAGGTTCTGGCTTAACGCTTGATATTGCGTGCCGTAACTTTATGGTTCATACGGGCTGTTCTATTGTGGACGCGTTTAGGTTTGCGTCCTACAACCCTGCTCAAGCCACCAAACTTAAAAAAGTGGGATACATTGAAGAAGGTAATTACGCCGACTTAATTATTGTCGACGATAAATTTAACGTAATAAAAACAATTATTAAAGGAGAATAAAAATGAGTAAAATTTTTGACCCCGCAACAACTTTTAATTTTACCCCCGCGTCTTTCGTTCCTTTTAAGGATAGAGAGCTTTGCGAAAAACTTCGCAAAATTAGCGGAACTGACCTTGAAAAGCACACGAGAGCTGACCAGCACCCCGAGTTCAACATCAAGGTTATGATGAACCCCCATCCCGTTTTAATCGCAACTTTGTTTGCTCGCATTAAAGAGGCGTCTGAAAAAGGTAAAAAGATTACCTTAATTCTCGGCAACCCCGAGCCCGACACCTATATTCCTCTTGCACAGCTTATCAACTACTTCCAAGTAGATTGTAGAAACGTTCACTTGTTCGCAATGGACGAATGGGCTGATCAAGACGGTAATATCGCTCCCGAAACCTATCAAGCAGGCTTTGCTCACTCTATGCTTAAATACCTCGTTTACCAAATCGATGAAAAGCTTAGAATGCCTCTTGAAAACGTTCACTATCCCACTACTGAGAACATTGCTCACTACTCCGATATGATTACCGAGTGTGGTGAAGGCGGTGCTGATATTTGTTCTTCTTCTCCGGGTTGGACTGGTCACATGGCGTTTATCGACCCTGTTCCCGATTTCTTCCCCGAAGGCTTTGACCCTGCAGTTCCCCCCACGCAAGCTCAGATTGACGAGTGGCTTAATATGAAGGCAAGAATCGTTGACCTTCACCCCTTAACCGTTGCTCAAAAC
>JAFQEV010000046.1 GCA_017398825.1 Clostridia bacterium | reverse complement strand
GCATACAAAGCATGGCTTTCTAAAGACCCGTTCGATCACTTGTGCTCCAAGCGCTATATCGACAGGGTTGAGGACGTTACTAAGGTAACGGTATACTCAAATCTTCCCGAGGTAGAGCTTTTCGTAAACGGCGAGAGCATCGGCAAAAAATCTAGCGACAATCACTTCTTCTATTTCGACGTGAAAAACGAGGGAGAAAGCAAGCTCGTTGCGGTTGCTGGCGAGTATAAGGACGAGAGCGTTATCCGCAAGGTTGACGTTATGAACGAGGAATACGTTTTGAAAGAAAAGGGCGTAGTTCTCAACTGGTTTGACGTTGTTGAAAAGCCGGGTAGATATTCCCTCAACGATAAGATGTCCGACATTATGCTTTCTTTCCGCGGAAAACTTTGGTTTGCAAAGATTGCAATGAAACTTAAAAAAGCTTTATCGAGTGGAAAGGACGCTATGGCTGGCTTTGAAATGACTGAAGAGATGGGTAAGATGATGGGTGGATTTACCATTTTAAGACTTACCAACCTACTTGGCAATATGAACGTTAAGTGGACCAAGGAAGAACTCCTCAAGATGAACAAGCAGTTAAATCGCATTCGCAAGCCTAAGAGCATTGTAAAAGATAAAAAGTAATAGTTTACTTTTATTAAAGTAATTGTTTGTTTTTGTTTATTTACATTTGTGTTTTTGAGTTATATAATGTGATTATCAAAGAATAAGGAGAAATTTATGCAAATGACTTTCCGTTGGTACGGCGAGGGTAACGACCGTATCAAGCTATCAGATATTAAGCAAATTCCCGGGGTTACGGGTATCGTATGGGCTCTTCACGACAAGATGCCCGGCGAGATTTGGCAGGAAGAAGAGATTGCAAAAGTTAAAGCGCAATGCGATGAGTACGGCTTTAATATAGACGTTGTTGAATCCGTTAACGTGCACGACGATATTAAAATCGGTCTTCCCACCCGTGATAAATACATTGAAAATTATAAGCAAACGATTAAAAACCTTTCCAAATTCGGAGTAAAGGTTATCTGCTATAATTTTATGCCTATATTCGACTGGACGAGGAGTAATCTTTTCCACGAGGTAGGTGACGGTTCTACCGCACTTTTCTACGAAAAGAATATGATTCAAGACGATTATAACGCAATGGCAAAGTATATTCTCGATTTCACCGAGAAATACAATATGACCTTTCCTGGTTGGGAGCCTGAGCGCATGGCTAAGCTTGACGAACTCTTTAAGGCGTATGCCGACGTTGACAAGGAAAAGCTTTGGGCAAACCTCAAATATTTCCTCGAGGCAATCATGCCTACTTGCCGTGAATGCGATATAAAAATGGCAATTCACATGGATGATCCGCCGTGGGATATCTTTGGTCTTCCGAGGCTACTCGTTGACGAGGAGAGTATAGGTAGATTTTTATCTATGGTAGACGATGAGTACAACTGTTTAACTCTTTGCTCGGGTAGCTTGAACGCAAACCCCAACAACAACGTTGCAAGCATCGTAAGAAAGTATTGTGACCGCATTGCCTTTGCTCATATTCGCAACGTAAAGCATTTTGAAAACGGCGATTTCTCAGAGGCGTCGCATAGAGATTGTGACGGTGATACTGGTATCTTAGATATCTTAAAGGCATATCACGACTGTGGGTTTAAGGGCTATATTCGCCCCGACCACGGCAGGCATTTATGGGGAGAAGGCCCTGGTAGCGTTCGCCCCGGCTACGGTCTTTACGATAGGGCGCTCGGCATAATGTATATGCTCGGCGTATGGGATACTTTGGAAAAGGAGAGTAAATAATATGATTAAATTACCTTTAAATATTGATTTTAGCGGAAAAGTTGTAGTAGTGACTGGCGCTGGCGGTCTTATTTGCGGTGCAATGGCAAGGGCGTTTGCTCAAAGCGGTGCAAAGGTTGCCGCTCTCGACCTTAACGAAGAGGCTGTTAAAAAGCTTGCTGACGAGCTTACTGCAGAGGGCTTTATCTGCAAGGGCTACAAGGCAAACGTTTTAGAAAAAGAAAGCTTAGATGCTGTTCACAGCGCTGTTTTAGCTGACCTTGGCGCTTGTGATATTTTAGTAAACGGCGCAGGCGGTAACAATCCGAGAGCTACCACCGATAACGAATATCAACACGAGGCGGTAGAGGGTAAAAAGTCCTTCTTTGATTTAGACCAAAGCGGAGTTGATTTCGTATTCAAATTAAATTTCCAAGGAACTTTAATTCCCACGCAGGTATTTGCAAAAGATATGGTGGAGAAAAAGAGTGGTTCTATCCTTAACATCTCCTCGATGAACGCATACACTCCGCTCACTAAAATCCCCGCGTATTCTGCAGCAAAAGCAGGTATTTCCAACTTTACTCAATGGCTTGCAACTCACTTTGCAGGAACGGGTATTCGCTGTAATGCAATTGCTCCCGGTTTCTTAGTTTCCGCTCAAAACAGATCGCTTTTGTTTAATGAAGATGGAACTCCCACCGCGCGTAGCAAAAAGATTTTAAACGGCACTCCTACCGGTAGATTTGTCGATGCTGACGAGCTTTTAGGTGCAACCTTGTTCTTGTGCGATGACCGCTCCGCATCTGCAATCACGGGCGTAGTACTCCCGATTGATTGTGGTTTTGCCTCCTATAGTGGCGTCTAATTTTTAAGCCGTTATAAACTGCGTTATGCTACGTTTACTGCCGTCAAGTTACGACTGTAATGACCAAAAAGGTCTATTACACCCGATAACTTGCCGTCGAGCCTTGCCTAACTTGTTTCTAACGTCTTAAAATACACGTTGTTAATCTTACGTGAGCCTCGTTGTGCTTGTTTCTAACGTCTTAAATTTTAATCCGTTATTTGCGTCGCATAAGTGTGTTACTGCCGATAACTCGTGACCGTAATGACCACCAAGGTCAATTACGCCCAACGAGATTATCGTCGAGCCTTCTTCTGCTCGCAACTAACGTCTTAAAATGTTCTATCAATCTTTCGTTTTTGACTTCGACAACCAAAGAGGTTAGTCTTATCCAAAACACTTCGCGAGCCTTGTTCTGCTTGCTTCTAAGGTCTAAAAACGAGTTTTAATCCGTTATAGCATCGCAACACGCATAGATTGTCAAGCGTTAACCTAAAGGTAAACGCTAAGACAAAAAAAGCGGTTGCTCCTTTATCCCAAAATTCTTTTTATTCTAAAAACAATTTCGGGAACCCTATTATTTGCAACTAACGTCTTGTAATAGTAATTAAACAATTTAAAGAGCTTGCAAAATTGCAAGCTCTTTTTTAATGTATAATTTGTTCTTTTCCACACTTTGAACACCTTGTCAATGTGTTTTGTATTCCGCTTATTTGTTTACCGCAACCTGTGCAAAATTGAGTTACAATCGAACGTTTGTTAGTTAAATTTGCTCCACATTTATAACAAAATTGAGCTACGTTATTGTTGTTTGCACCACAATTATTACAAATTTTGGTTTGCGAAGATGTTTGATAAGATAATGAGTGGTTTAAAACAGCCATTTCTTTTTGGTTAGAGTGAGTTAAATTTATGATTTCCACATTGTTATCGTGGTTAAGTTTTGTTGCCTCCATGCTGTTTTTATGATTATTATTTTTGATATCATTGACTGTTTCAGTTACGCCTTCAGCAACCTTTTTTCCTGCAACTGCAGATGCTGCAGCAATGATAAGCCCCGTGATTAGCCCCATAATAACTCCTTTTATATTTACTCAAAGCAATATAGTTAATATAGCACACAGTTTAAAACTGTGCACAATGATATTATACAGTTATAAACTGTTTAATGTCAAGCAAAAACACAAAAAAATCGAAAATATTCCGTGGGTGTCGTGTTGATAGTGCAGATAAATCACAATACACAGTTATAAACTGTATATTGTATATAACACAACTATAAACTGTATAATAAAAATATGAAAGCAAAGGTAGACGAACAACTTAAAAATTTGTCTAAAACGTTGTGTGAGCTTAGAGAGAACACTTTAAAAGAAGACGGAAAGAGTTTTACACAGAGGGACGTGGCGGATATGCTTGGTATTACATATCAGTCTTATCAAGCCTACGAGAGAGGTGTTTCTTGTCCGTCTTTACAAAACTTTTTGAAGTTAGCTGAAATTTACGATGTATCCCTTGACTATCTTGTTGGTAAAAAGGATTATTAAATTGCAAAAAGCCGAGGTTTTCCTCGGCTTTTAAAATGCTTGCTTTTGTATTTTTTAAGTGATATAATGGCAATCGTGTTAAATATAATTTAATGGGAGGGTAAAATGTTCGAGGTTTTGGCGCTGATTGCAAGCTTTATAGGTATGAGCTTTGTTGTGTGCGCATACTTTGTTAAAAAGAAAGAACTTTATCTTCTCTTTCAGTTCCTGTGCATTATCTTTTTAATACTCTCGTACTTTTTCACGGGTGAATACTTTGCTATGGCTGGGCTTGTAGTTGCCCTCATTAGAACGCTTGTGTTTTACCTCTACGAGAAAAAGGGAATGCTTGCGCCTTTAATTTGGCCTATAGTATTTACAATCCTTTCGCTTGCAAGCTACTTTATAATTAACTTGTGGATATTAGGTACTATAAAGCCTGTAGATACCATATTCCTTATAGGTTTGATATTCTACGCGTTCATCTTCAGAATAAGAGATTTAAAAATAGTTAGGTTTAGCATGCCTATCCCAACGGGGCTTTCCCTCTTGTATAACGTTTTATCTCACGCCCCCATTTTTGCAGTATTATCTTACGCTTTTGAACTTTCGGCAAACATCGTTTCCATCTTTAAATATCACGTTATTAAACCCAAACAAAAAACGCTCGGCTGAGCGTTTTTTTATATGTCTAATTTTTCTATCAAGTTAAGGTTTAAACCGTTTACTAAGTTGTGCGCCATATCAATAGATTTTTGAGATATTGCTTGAGGGGAGTGTGCGTCAATTCCGATAATTACCTTAGTTCCTATCTTCTCGGCAAGGGTGAAAATCTTGCGCTTAGAATACCAGCGGTTTGACGCTATTCCCAAAACGTTGATTTCTATGGGGAAATCGTTATCCTTAGCAAACTGCAAAAGCCTCGAATATTCTCTATCAACAACCTTTTCAGAATAATCGTAGCCTGCAATATCGGGGTGGGCAAGGTAGGTAAAATCTCCCGTTTTAAGTCCCTCTATGCATTCGTTTACGTAATTTATTAAAAACTCATCGTCGTTTTGGCGGGCAACGTAATCGCCCTGGGGTTCACTTCCAACGAAATGCTGACCTAAAAGAATGTACTCGGGCTCGAATTTTCTCAAAAATTCCATTTCCCTCTCGTGCTTGTCTTTGTAATATTCAAGCTCAAAGCCAAACTTTATATCAATGTCGTTTTTATACTCGCGCTTGAGTGCAATAACAGAGTTTTTATATTCGCCTATCTCGTCTAAAAACATACGATAGTGAGAATAGTAGTTGCCGTCAAATATATACGGCGCGTGGTCGGAAAACCCGAGAACTTTAATTCCCGTTTTTATGGCGTTTTCAACGTATTCTCTATCAGTTCCGATTGCGTGACGGCATCTTTTTGTGTGAGTGTGATAATTTGTTAGCATAGTCAAATTGAATAAAGTAATAGTCCAAGTAGCGCCGATATAACTATCAAGATTATCGGCGATATTTTCTTTTTGGTAAATTTTTTATAAAGGGCGGAGGTTAAAACTACAACTGCTAAAATTATAAGCGCTTTATAATCGAACGAAAACCCCCCGTCAACCGTTGTGACGCCTAAAACGGTGGATAAAAACATTGTAACGCCCGTTCCAACAATTAGGCCAGCAACAACCGGTTTAACCCCGTCAAGCGCCCATTTAACGCCTAATAATTTTAAAAGGTTTTTAAATACTGCGGCGATAAGTAAAATTATTATAAACGAGGGTAAAATTACGCCGAGCGTTGCGAGGAGAGAGCCCCAAATACCTGCTTGAGAACTGCCTATAAAGGTTGCCATATTAACGGCGATAGGCCCTGGGGTTGATTCCGCAACCGCAATAAAGTTTATAAATTCCGTATCGGTTAGCCAGCCGTGAGATAAAACCTCTTCTCTAACGAGAGAGATCATGCCGTAGCCACCGCCGAACGATACTGCGCCTATTTTTAAAAAGGTTAAAAATAAAGTGAGGTAAATCATTCGTTCCCTCCTTTATCTATCTTTTTTGAATAGTGGAGTATTGAGCAAACGATTATAGATACGCCTGCGCCTATCAAAATGTAGAAAATAGATGAGAATTTTACGGCGAACAGCGATAGCGTAATAAAGCATATAAGCGTTGCCGATAAAAGTATTATGGAAAGAACGTTTTTATTGAGCTTTTTAATCATTTTAACGCCAGCCGAGAATATGAGGTATGCTATGCATACCTGAATGCCCTTAAACGCGTTTGCAACGAGGCTTAAACTCAAGAAAGCATCGAAAAATAGCGATATTACAAATATTATTGTAACTGACGGTATGCACACCCCAAGCGTCGCAAACAGCGAGCCCCAAAACCCAGCCAAGCGATAGCCTATAAAGGTTGCCGAATTTATGGCAATAGGCCCGGGTGTTGACTCGGAAATGGCAAGTATATCGTAAAACTCGTCCTTTTCAATCCATTTTTTCTTTTCCACAAGCTCGTGTTCAAGTAGTACTACCATCGCGTACCCACCGCCAAAGGTGAATAAGCCTATCTTGAGCATAGTGAAAAAGAGTTTTAAAACAGTTTTAAGCTTGTTCATTTATCTCTTCCTTTTGTGTAGGGGTTTCAGCTTTTTTAAGTTCTTCTTTTTTGTAAAGGTATCTCAAAAGGAAGAAGAGTGCTATGCCTATCACCACCATGAGTATTGACCAAAACTGCGAGGGGGATATAAGGTCTGAGCCAAAGAGTTTGCCCCTTTCGTCACCGCGGAAATATTCTATAACAAATCTGAAAATTCCGTATGCAACGAGATATATCGGCATAGTTTGCTTAAAGTTCTTCTTAACGAGTAAAATCGTTAAAACACCGAACAAAATAAAGAGGAAAGTCGACTCGTAAAGCTGAACGGGAATTCTCCAAGCGCCGTGGTTGTACATAGCGATAGCGCTATCCGTTTCCATTCCGTAACAGCAACCTGCGAACGCACAGCCTATTCTGCCGAACGCGTGTGCAATCGTGATACAGCTGGGGGCTATCGGGAGGAGTTCAAGCAAAGTTCCCGAAAGCTTTTTGCGGAGTATAAAGTAAACGATTAAAAAGGTTGCAACACCGCCTATAAGTCCGCCTATAAAGGTAAAGCCGTTACCCAAGGTAAAGCCTTCTTCGGGGTTGTCTATATAATTATACGTCGCTTGAAATAGGGTGGCGGAGAAAAAGCCAAACGCTATTGCGAAAATAGCGTTATAAAAAGTAAAATCGATAAACGACGGGGCGATGTTTTGGTTCTTGCCTAAAAAATACAAAACTAAAAAGCACGCCAAAATGCCGAGCGCTATCATAACTCCGTATAAATGAATACCTAAAAACAATTCGTGAGGATACATTTTCGTCTCCTAAAAGCCTTAATTTTAATATATTTTATCACAGTTTTTCAAATATGTAAACGCGTGGAAAAAATAACTTTGTAAAAATTGACTAATTCTTGTAAATAAATATAAAATATGTTAAAATATCCGTGGAGGATTTTCTATGTTTAACGTCATGGTCGTGGAAGACGACAAAAATATTAGAAAACTTATAGATATAAAGCTTTCTGCTCTCGGCTACAGCGTTATAACCGCTGAAAACGGGCAAGACGCGCTTGAAAAGCTTTCCGAAAATCACGTTGACATTATGCTTGTTGATGCGATGATGCCTGTAATGGACGGGTTTTCTTTGGTGCGAGCGGTGCGTGGCGACGGGAATAACGTTCCCGTTATCATGGTAACGGCAAGGGGCTCGCTTGCCGACAAGGCTGAGGGTTTTGATATCGGGGTTGACGATTATATGGTAAAGCCCATTGAGTTCGACGAGTTGTCTTTGAGGATAAAAGCCGTGCTCCGCCGTGCAAAAATCGTTTCCGACAGGAAGATTACCGTTGGTGAAACCGTTCTCGATTACGACACTTTGACCGTAAGTAACGGCGTTGAAAAGGTCGTTTTAACCAAGACTGAATTTGGTATAATTTACAAGCTTTTATCCTATCCCGAGCGTTCCTTTTCAAAGAGCATGCTCTTTGAAGAGTTTTGGTCGTGGGATAGCGAAACGGAAGAGGATATCGTTAAGGTTTACATCAACCGTATAAGAAACAAGATAGCGCCCTTTAAGGATATAGACGTTGAAACCATTAGAGGTATCGGCTATAAGGGGGTTCGCAATGAAAGATAAAAAGCCGGTAATTAAAAGACCTAAATTTCAAAACGTAATCTCGCCTTGGATGCTCACCGTCGGCGTTTTGGTCGTTTGGATAATAGGTATTTTCTTGGGTAACGTAATAAACGTAATCACCACTAAGTACGTCGTTCGTGAAGAGGGTAAGAGCTTTTGGATAGTGTTTGCATACGTCGGGCTTTCAACGGCTATCGGTGTGGGTCTTGCATTTTTAATAACTCACCTCGTATTCAAAATTGTAAACGAAATAAACGTAAATATCAATAAGATAGCTGAGGGTGATTTTACCGTAAGAATGTCACCCATTACTAAAAACCCGCACATTAACTCAGCCGTTACCAACTTTAACGAGATGGTTGAAAAGTTAAACTCGGTAGCTCTACTTAAAAACGATTTCGTTTCTAACTTTACCCACGAATTTAAAACTCCACTCTCATCAATAAAGGGTTACGCCGAGCTTTTGGAGGCGGGCGACAACTTAACTAAAGAGCAACGCGAGTATTTAAGGATTATAATAGAAGAAAGTAAAAGCCTTTCAACTCTTTCGGAAACGAGCATGAAACTTGCAAGGCTTGATAATCAAACGGAGACTGGCGAGTTTGAAACGTTTAGCCTTGACGGGCAGATTGAAGATTGCATTTTGCTTTTAGACGGCAATCTTAAAGAAAAGAATATTGACCTTGATTTAAAGCTCAAGCCCATAAAGCTCAAAAGTTCGCCGACCCTGCTTAAAGAGGTATGGCTCAACTTGCTGTCAAACGCCATAAAATTTAGCAAGAAAAACGGCAAGATTGTAGTAAAAACCTATCGCGAAAGGGATAAAGTAGTCGTTTCCATTAGGGATTACGGCATCGGAATGAGCGACGAATCGCAAAAAAACATTTACGAAAAGTTCTATCAAGTAGATAAATTCCAAGGCGGAAAGGGTTTAGGCTTAGGCCTCTCCATCGTCAAGAGAATTTTAGAACTCCTTGGTGGGCAGATTGAATGTATTAGTGAGTTGGATGTGGGTACTGAATTCAAAGTCTACCTTTAAGCCGTTATTTTGGGCATTATACTTCGTTTCTGCTCAAGCGATAGACTTCGATGACCAACAAGGTCAATCTCAGCCTATCACTTTCACGAGCCTTGTCTAATACCCAAACTAACGTCTTAAAATTTAATCTATTATTTTGGGCATTATACTTCGTTTCTGCTCAAGCGATAGACTTCGATAACCAACAAGGTTAATCTCATCCAAAACACTTCGCGAGCCTTGTTCTACTCGCAACTAACGTCTTAAAATGTTAATATAACAATAAAAAACAGGTGCAACAGCACCTGTTTTTGTGTTATTTTCTTTTCCAAGTCGTTGGTATCATAAGTAAGAGTAGCGGATATATTTCAAGTCTTCCAAGGAGCATCGCTATAGAGAGTACAACCTTTGAAAAACCGTTAAATACCGAGTAGTTGGACATCGGACCTACAAGGTCGAATCCGGGGCCTATATTATTAAAGCATGCCGATACCGATGAAATCGTAGTTTCAAAAGATAAACCGTTAAACGATACAAGGATGGTTAAAATTGCAAAGCAAATAAAGTAGATAATCACATATGTTCCAACGCCGTTTGAAACGCTTTCGTCAAGTTTTTCGCCCTCGAATTTGATTACTGAAACGGTGTTGGGGTATAATAATTTTTTTAATTCAGCTTTGATTTTTTTAAATGCAATTATAATTCGTGAAACTTTAAGTCCACCTGCCGTAGAACCCGCACAACCACCTATAAACATAAGCATAAACAAAACAACCTTCGAAAGTGTAGGCCAAGCGTTAAAATCAGCGGTAGAATAACCCGTGGTGGTCATAATAGAAGAGGTTTGGAAGGTGGCTGAACGTATTGCGTTTGCAAAGTTGTTGTATAAAGGATATATGTTAAAGGTTATGATTGCAATGGAGGATAAAACGATTATAAAATACGTTCTAAGTTCCGTGCTTTTTAAAACCACCCCTACTTTTTTGAGTAAAAGTAGGTAATAGAGGTTGAAATTTACGCCGAAAAGTAGCATGCCTATAGCAAGCGTCCATTGAATATAGGGAGAATAACTTGCAATACTATCGTTTTTTGTTCCAAAACCGCCTGTACCTGCAGCGCCAAAAGCATGAGTTAAACTCTCAAACAGGTCCATGCCACCAAAGAGGAGCATTACGGTTAAAACAATGGTAATTGCAATGTAAATTAAATACAATATTTTAGCCGTATCCTTTGCTCTCGGAACGAGTTTGCTAACTATCGGTCCTGGCATTTCCGCCCTTAAAATGTGTATAGGGCGGTCGTTTGTCTTTCTCGTTATCGCCATAATGAAAACGAGCACGCCCATTCCGCCGATAAAGTGAGAAAAACTCCTCCACATCAAAAGACCTTTGCTAAGGCTCTCAACGTCTGAAAGTATTGATGCGCCGGTTGTTGTAAAACCGCTCACCGTTTCGAAAAACGCGTCGATAAACGACGGGATTTCACCACTTATAACAAACGGAATTGCACCTATTAGAGAAACTGCTATCCAAGTAAGAGCAACAGTGATAAGCCCATCTTTAGCGTAGAAATGCTTATTATCGTCTTTTATAAATTTTTGTATTACGTGTGCTACGGTAAAAGATACTACGATGGTTATCAAGAAGGAATAAAAGCAGTTTTCCTTATAAATCAAAGATGTGAGAAGGGGAACTAGCATTAAAAATGCCTCTATCTTGATAACTTTTAGCACCGTTGAAAAAATAAGTTTGTAATTCATATCAACCTATAACGTCGCTTAAATCGTGAACGGTTTTGCCAGCGGTTATTATAATAACCTTGTCGCCTATCCTAAACACGTCCTCACCGCAGGGGATAATTGTTTCTTGATTGCGGATAATGCCCGCAACTAAAACTTCGCTATCTATCTTTAAATCTTTAAGTGGAACGTTGGCGTGTTTAAAGCTGTGTAATATTTTAAATTCCGCCGCCTCGGCAATTCCGCCAAACAAACTGTAAAGCGTTTCAATCTTGCTGTTTTTAGAACTCTCGAGCGCGCGAGCGTAACTCACGAGAAGGTCGGCAACGAGATATCTCGGCGAGATAACCGTATCCAGCCCAAGTTCTTCCGAGAGTGAGAAAATTTCCTCGCGTTTCACCTTTGTTATCGTTTTGGGAACGGATTTGTTCTTAGCGAACATGCTCATAATAACGTTATCTTCATCTTTACCGGTGAGTGCAACGAACGCGTCGGTATCCAAAATTCCCTCTTCGGTGAGAAGGTCTTGGTTCATGCCGTCACCGTTTACAACGGTTGCGCGGTCAAGTTGTTCCGAAAACTGTAAGCATTTCTGTTCGTTTTTATCTATAATCTTAACAGAACTTTTACTTTCAAGGAGTATTTTAGTAAGATAGTACGCAATCTTGCTTGCGCCTATTATCATAACCGATTTTACGCGCTTTTGAGTTAAGCCGAATTGCTTTAAAATTTCGGGCGCGTCCGATTTCGATGCAAAAATACCTATCTTATCTCCAGCCTTTATCGTAAACGAGCCGTTGGGGATATACGTTTTATCCTCTCTTTCAACGAGGCATACGAGGAATTTGTGCGGTATTTTCTTTCTAAGCTCGTAAAGGGGGATATCTAACACCTTAGAATCCTCTTTAACTACGATTTCAATCATCTCCATCTCGTTTGCCGAGAACGTTTCAACGTTGGTTGCAGAGGGGAGGTTTAAAATGTTAAATAGGGTTTGGGCGGTGAGAAGTTCCGGGTTAACCGTAACGCTAAGCCCGAGCTCGTTTTTAACGAACTCAAAACTTGAGCCGTTGTATTCGGAATTTCTTATTCTCGCAACGGTGTTGGGAGTGCCCATTTTTTTCGCAACGAAACAAGCTATCATATTATACTCGTCAGACGAGGTTACCGAAATAAAAAGGTCGGCAGTTTTAGCGCCAGCCGTCTCCAAAACGTCGTAACTTGCGCCGTTACCGCAAATGGCTAAAACGTCAAAGCGGTTGGTAATATCAGCGATAATCTGTGGGTTAACGTCGATTGCCACGATTTCGTGTTTTTCTTTTATTAAGCTTGATAAGATTGCCGTGCCTATAGTGCCACAGCCAGATATAATAACTTTCATAAAAATCCTTCAAGGCTAATTACCTTTATCATATAATACCACTATTTTTCAAAAATTACAAACTTTTTTAAATTATGCTTTAGAAATAGCATAGCATTCTATCCCTATATATATAAAAGCAAAAAAAATTAAAAAAATAGTTAAAATTCGTTGACAAGGTTGCCACAATAGGTTAAAATAGTGTAGCACTCCGAGAAACTGGGGTGTTAATTTTTTAGGATGGAATTAAAAAAATGGCAAAAGGTAATGCAGTTAGAATAACTCTTGCTTGCACCGAATGTAAGCAAAGAAATTATGACGTTTACAAGAACAAAAAGAACACGCCCGACAGAATTGAACTTAGCAAATATTGTCCCTTCTGCAAAAAACATACCACTCATAAAGAAACTAAGTAATTTATAGTTTAAGTGTGTTTTTAAAGGTGTAAAATGAAAGAAAATAAAGTAAAAGTTGAAGAAAAGAAAGTTCAACCTAAGAACAAAAAGCCCAACATCTTCGTTCGCATGGGGAGAAAGCTCAAAGAAGTTTTCTCTGAGATAAAGAAAGTTTCTTGGCCGTCCAAGGGCAAGGTATTTAAGCAGACGTCAGTAGTTATCGGCGTTGTACTTTGCTTTATGGTTGTGTTGCTTTTAATTGATTTGGGTCTTGGTGAATTGCTCAAGCTTTTAACTTCTTCAATCGGTAAGTAAGGAGCGGACTATGGCAGAAGTTGCAAGATGGTACGTTATTCATACGAATACCGGTTATGAGGCAATGGTAAAAAACACCTTGGAAAAGTTGATTGAGAACAGTAATTTGCAAGAGCAAATTCTCGAAATCAAAATTCCTATGGAGCAGACCATTGAGGAAAAGGCAAACGGCAAGAAGAAGGTTGTTCTTCGCAAAATATTGCCCTGTTACGTATTTATTAAACTCGTTTACTCTAACGAGCTTTGGTATTTAATTACCAACACTCGTGGTGTAACCGGTTTCGTAGGTCCGCAGGGTAAAGCAGTTCCTCTTACTGAAGAGGAAGTTAAGCGCATGCGCCTTGAGGATAGGGTTGAGGACGTTGACTTTGTTAAGGGAGATAGCGTTCAAATCGTTTCCGGCCCGCTCGACGGGTTTATCGGTACGGTTCTCGACCTTAACGATGCATCTCAAAAGGCTAAAGTTAAAGTTGCAATGTTCGATACTGAAACTGAGGTTGAGGTAGAGTACGTTCAGCTCAAAAAAGTTTAATAAGGCTAGTCACCTATTAAAATATGTGGGAGAGGCGCTAAATTTCTAATGGCGTCACGCAAGTACCACTAATGGAGGAAATTTATTATGGCTAAAAAAGTTACCGCTGTAGTTAAATTACAGTTACAAGCAGGCAAGGCAACCCCGGGCCCGCCCGTTGGTTCAACCTTAGGACCTTATGGTATTAACTTACCCGGATTTACTAAGGAATTCAACGCGAAAACTCAAGATAAAATAGGCTACGTTATTCCCGTAGTTATAACTATTTATCAAGACCGTTCGTTCACGTTTATTCTCAAAACTCCCCCGGCACCCGAACTCATTAAGAAGGCGTGCGGTATAGAAACTGCAAGTGCAGCACCTAACAAGAACAAGGTAGCAAAGCTCACCAAGGCTCAAGTTGAGGAAATTGCTAAAATCAAGATGGTTGACACTAATGCTAACACTCTTGAGGCATGCATGAGCATGATCGCCGGTACTGCAAGAAGTATGGGCGTTACCGTAGAAGACTAATTAAAGGAGAGTGGGAGAGATTTTATCTCGTACGTACCACGAGGAGGTTTATAATGAAATTCGGAAAAAAATACGCTGAAAGTATAAAGGCGTTTGACAAAACTAAACAGTACGACGTTAGCGAAGCTATGGACGTTGTACTTGCAACTGCAAAGGCAAAATTCGACGAAACTATCGAATTCCACACCAAGCTCGGTGTTGACCCCAAGCAAGCTGACCAACAAGTTAGAGGCGTTATCGTTCTTCCTAACGGAACTGGTAAAAACGTAAAAGTTTTAGTTATTGCTAAGGGTGAAAAGGCTGATATCGCTGAAAAGGCAGGCGCTGATTTCGTAGGCGCTGAAGAGATTATCGCCAAAATCCAGAACGAGAACTGGTTCGATTACGACGTTGTTATCACCACTCCCGACATGATGGGTATGGTAGGTAGAATTGCAAGGCTTTTAGGACCTAAGGGTCTTATGCCCAACCCCAAGTCCGGTACCGTTACTCCTGACGTTGAGAAGGCTATCAAAGACGTTAAGGCTGGTAAAGTTGAGTACAGACTTGACAAGACTGCAGTTATTCACTGCTCAATCGGTAAGAAGTCTTTCGGCAAAGAGAAACTTATTGAGAACTACAACGCACTCCTTGATGCTATCGTTAAGGCTAAACCCGCTGCAGCTAAGGGTCAATACATTAAGAGCATTTCTTTAGCAAGCACTATGGGTCCTGGTGTTAAAGTTCAGGTTAAACAGTAACTTTTAATCCGTTATAAGCGGTGCATAACTTCGTTACTGCTTCGTGTTTTGACTTCGACAACCAACGAGGTTAGTCTCATCCAAAACACTTCGCGAGCCTTGTTCTGTTTGCTTCTAACGAATTAAAATATTGCAACTAACAAACTTTAAGTTATCTAAAACTAGTAAATTAAAGTTTTTAAGTAAAATTTCAAACGGTAGTTAAAATCGTTTGACAAAAAAATTTAAGTGTAGTAATATAATTACACAAGATTAGCCGAAGAAAGCCGGTTTTTAAGTAACTTTTAGTTACACCTGCCGAGGTTTATCAAATAGTAGACGTTTGTTTTTTCGTCCGCTCTTTGCTATTCCACGGCAAAGAGCGGTTTTTTATAGGCAAAAATAAATACGGAGGTAAATGAGTTGTCAGCAAATTTAGAGGCTAAAAAGCAGGTTGTTGAAGACATTAAGGCGAAAATTTCCGCTGCTAAATCGGTAGTTTTAGTTAACTACAGCGGTCTTACCGTTGCAGAAGATACTGAACTTCGTAATGCATTCAGAAAAGCTAACGTTGAATACAAAGTGCTTAAGAACACGCTCATCAGAAGAGCGTTTAACGAACTCGGCGTTGACAGTTTTGATGCAGACCTCAACGGTACTACCGCAGTAGCGTTTGGTAGCGATGAAGTTGGCGCATCTAAAATCGTTGTAGATAACGCTAAGAAGTTAGATAATAAAATTTCGGCAAAAAGCGCTTACGTTAACGGTGAATACGTTGACAAAAAAGGCGTAGAATCTCTTGCATCTATCCCGTCGAAAGACGCGCTTTACAGCATGCTTGCAGGTACGCTTTCGAACTTTATTCGTGGCTTGGCAGTTGCTCTTAACAGAGTTGCCGAGAAGATGGGCGAATAATTTTAATCCGTTATTTGCTACGTTATACTATGTTACTGCGACTTTTTAACGCGTCTATGACCAAAGAGGTCTAACTCAGCGTTAAAAGAACTTGTATCTCGTCTAACTTGCAACTAACGTCTTAAAAGGTTCAAAATAAACCATCAATAAAATTTTTTAAAAAATAATTCAAAGAGAGGAAATTTAAAATGGCAGATATTGCAAAAATGATAGAAGAAATTAAAGGTATGACTGTTATGGAACTTAACAGTTTAGTAAAGGCAATCGAGGAAGAGTTCGGCGTTAGCGCTGCTGCTCCCGTTGCTGTTGCAGGCGCTGCAGCTCCCGTTGCAGAGGCTGTTGAAGAAAAGACTGAATTCAACGTTGTTCTTAAAGAAGTTGGCGCAAACAAGATCGCTGTTATCAAAGCAGTTAGAGAACTTACTGGTCTTGGCCTTGTTGAAGCTAAGAACATGGTTGAAAAGATGGGCACCGTTAAAGAAGCTGTTGCTAAAGACGAGGCTGAAAAGATGGTTGCTAAGCTTAAAGAGGCTGGCGCTACTGCGGTTGCTGAATAATTTTAAGTACATTAAAAAAGGATGGTTTAGTGCCATCCTTTTTTAATTCGTTATTTTGGGCGTTATACTTCGTTTCTGCTCAAGTAATAGACTTCGTTGACCAACAAGGTCTAACTCAGCCTATAACTTTCACGAGCCTCGTCTAATACCCAAACTAACGCCTTAAAAATTCTCTCTACATAAGTTTGGTTTTGTCGAGCCTTGATATACTCGCAACTAGCGATTTTAAATTCACGTCTTTAAAAGTACGCTACACTGACAATTACCAACAAGGTCTAACTCAGCCTATAACTTTCACGAGCCTACTCTGCGTCGCAACGCGCATAGATTGTCAAGCGTTAACCTAAAGGTAAACGCCAAGACAAAAAAGCGGTTGCTCCTTTATCCCAAAATTCTTTTTATTCTAAAAACAATTTCGGGAACCCTATTATTTATTTCTAACGCCTTAAAACGCATATTTATTAAACTTTATAAAATTAACTACTCAATTAAAAAGAGAAGGGGTTAACCTTCTCTTTTTGCATATTTTCCAGGGGATATCCCAACCGCTTGTTTGAACGTTCTTATAAAGTTAGCGTAATCGTTAAACCCACAAGAAAACGCCGTTTCAGTTACCGATTTTCCACTAAGTAATAGCTTTTTTGCATGAGTTATGCGCTTGCTCGTTAAATATTTTATTACCGTTGTTGATAAATAAGTTTGAAAGAGCGCGCATAATTGATTTACCGATACGTACGAGTTTTGAGCAATAATAGATAAATTTAAGTTTTTATCGTAATTGTGATTGATAAAATCAATTGCCCTTTCTAAACTTGGGTGACTGCTCTTTGATAGAGAAGAATTGCCGTGTGCTCCAACGAGTTCGTTTATAAAAAGTAAAATTTCAACTGCTGTTAAGTTTTTATAAACCTCATCGCCGTATTCTTTTGATATTTCAAGCTGTTTAAAAAGAGAAATTAATTTTTCGCGCTCGCTATCGCCAAGCGTTATCTTGTCAATTTTATTTTCTCCGTAAAAACAGTTGGATAGGTTAACGTTTTTCGTGGAATTTGCCTCTATAAAAGCAGGGGATACGTGAAAGCTAAACCTTACGAAATCATCAAAGTTTAACGGCGCTACTTTGTGCGGTTGCAAGTGATTTATTATAAATAAATCGTTCTTATCGGCAGTATATACTTTTCCGTCAATCAAAAAGTGATTGCCACTCGTTAAGCATAAAAAAATCTCCGAGCAATCGTGAACGTGAATATCTTGATTGCTCTTTGCAGTTTCCGAGTAGTAAAGCCCGAATGTTTTGCTTTGTAACGTGTGGGTTATTGCCTCTGAACAATGATTAAAAAAACATTTCATACAAAGAGTATATCACAAAAAGTGAGATTTGCAATAAAAATAATGTATTTTGCAATAAAGTTGCAAATATTTATGTTAAAATATTATTATAGGAATGATAAAATGGAAGAGGTGAACTCGTGATATTTTTAAAAATAACAAGTCCGAGCGGCGAAGAGAAGTTTTCCGCATTTGGCGCTGAGATTTGTGAGGAGTTTATAGGTTCGTTAAATTCTGGCGATAAAATTCAAGTGAGGATTGACGGGTCAAGCGTTATTGCGATAAAGTTTGATAAAACTTTAGCCGAGAGCTTTCTATATCTGCCAAACAAGAATTTTACCTTTACAATCCCCAGCGAAAGAGAGTTGAAAATGGGCTATTCGCCAGAGGCGTTCAAGGGTGAAAAGCATTTAATCACCGCGCGCGAGGTTGACGAGGAGTTTTACAAAACTCGAAATATTGCGTTAAACTCTCACGACTTAAAAGGCAGGACGGGAGGTTTCCCTCACGCGAGCGCAAATTTCGTAACGCGCGAAGAGCCTTGTTTTTACGAGCGCAACGCAATTGACGGAGTTGTGAATAACCAAGGGCACGGCAATTACCCGTATCACTCGTGGGCTGGCGGTGCGCGAAACGACCTTGAGTACACGCTTGATTTTGGAAGAGAGGTTGAAATAGATAAAATAAAATTTTATCTACGCGCTGATTTTAAGCACGATCTAAGTGGCGTTCCGCACGACTCATACTGGAAATACATAGATATCGAGTTTAGTGACGGGGATTGCGTTCAAGGCGAATTTACCTTGGATAACCTCGATTTAAACCCTGAAAATTCAAAAGGTCAAGAAATTAAATTTGAAAGCAAAAAAACAAGACATATAAAATTATCAAACTTTAAACAGGTTTCCGAAATTCTCGGATTTGCCGCACTATCGCAAATCGAGGTTTACGGGCGCTATATCAAGGAGGATTTAAGTATTATGGAAGTTAGACAGGCATCAAACGCTAAAGACGTTAAGCACTACACAACCGAAAGACTTCGCGAGGAGTTCCACATTGCAAACTTATTTACGAAAGACAACGTTAGAATGGTATACAGCCACATCGATAGAATTATCACGGCTGGCTTAATGCCCGTTCGCCAAATTTTAAAGCTTGAGGCGGGAAAGGAACTTGCTGCGGAATATTTCTTGCAAAGAAGAGAAATGGGCTGTATCAATATCGGAGGCAAAGGCGTTATCACCGTTGACGGCGTTGAATATCAAATGAACGAGCGTGACGGCATTTATATCGGAATGGGCAATAAGGAAATTACTTTTAGGAGCTTAGATGAGAGTTGTCCTGCAAAATTTTACGTAAGTTCTTGCCCTGCACACACCACTTATCCCACCGTTAAGATTGATATTACTAAGGCCAAAAAAGTGCCCTGTGGGTCGGTTTCCGAGTGTAATAAGCGCGTAATCAATCAATATATTCACCCCGAAGTTATGAAGAGTTGTCAGCTTTCGATGGGGCTTACCAACTTAGAGGTTGGCTCTAACTGGAACACTATGCCTTGCCACACGCACGATAGGCGCATGGAGGTTTATCTCTATCTCGATATGGGGGAGGACGACGTTGTTTTCCACATGATGGGCGAGCCCAAGGAAACAAGGCATATCATTATGAAGAACGAGGAGGCTGTAATATCTCCGTCTTGGTCCATTCACTCAGGCGTTGGAACAAAGAACTATTCTTTCATTTGGGCTATGTGCGGTGAAAATCAAGAATTCACCGATATGGACCATATTGAAACCAAAGACCTTTTATGATAGAAAAAGAACTAATAAAACGCAATCTACCAAGCCTTTTTGGCGGAGAAGAAAACGTTTCCGTTAAGCGTTGGGAAGAAGTTTTCAAGCCCAAGTGGAGAGATTTACTTTTAAAGGAAGAATACGGCTATTTTCCACCGATTATCGAGCCAAAGATTAAAGCCGAGTTAAACCCCGAAACTTTTTCGGGCAAGGCAACGTGGGAAGAAGTTACTTTCACTTTTGAAAGAAACGGCAAATCGCACTCGGTAAAAACTAACTTGATTTTCCCTAAGAGGAAAACTAATTTACCGTTTTTTATCTTTTTAAACTTTCGCCCTTCAGTCCCTGATAAATACTTGCCGATTGATAAAATTATCGATAACGGTTTCGGCATTTTTTCCGTGTGCTATAAAGACGTTACTGACGATAACGACGATTTTTCTAGCGGACTTTCTGCTTTATTTGCAAGCGAAACTAGAAAAGATAGCGAGTTTGGGAAAATAGTTATTTGGGCGTATATGACGATGCGTATGATGGACTATTTGCAAACTCGCCCCGAAGTAGACAAGGATAAAATAGGCGTAATCGGTCACTCTAGGCTTGGCAAAACGGCTTTAGTTGCAGGCGCGTACGACGAAAGATTTTCGTTCGTTTGCGCTAACGATTCGGGGTGTTCGGGCGCGTCGCTCTCTCGCGGGCGTTACGAGTGGTCTGAAAAGTTAACGCACGTAACTAAAACCTTTCCGTTTTGGTTTTGCCGTAACTATTTAAAATACGCCGACAACGAAGATAAACTTCCGTTTGACCAACACGCGCTTTTATCTTTAATCGCGCCACGTAGCGTTTACGTTGGCGGAGCGATAGAAGATACTTGGGCGGATAACGACAATCAGTTTTTGTGTTGTTACGAAAGTTCTAAGGTTTGGAAACTTTACGGGAAGCGCGGTTTAGTATGCTCGGGCGGTATGCCTGTGGAATGCGACGCGTTTACTAGCGGTGAAGTAGGGTTTTTCCTAAGGAGCGGTAAGCACGCTTTGGAATTAACCGACTGGGACGAATATATTAAAGCAATAAAGGAAAAGTTCAACTAATATAAGGAGAAAATTTATGTTCAGTTTAAAAGGCAAAGTCGCGCTCGTAACGGGCTCGGCTCACGGAATAGGATATTCTATGGCAAAAGCCCTCTACAACGCGGGCGCTACGGTAGTTATCAATTCGAGCAGTCAATCCTCTCTTGAAAAGGGGCTTGAACAGTATAAAAAAGACGGTGTTTCCGTTCACGGCTACGTGTTTGACGTAACGGACGAAGTTCAAGTTCAAAACGCCGTTTCAAAGATAGAAAAAGAGGTTGGCGTTATAGATATTTTAGTAAACAACGCCGGCATTATCAAAAGAATTCCTATGTGCGATATGGCGGTTGAGGAATTTAAAAAGGTGGTTGACGTAGACCTCGTTGCCCCGTATATTTGTTCAAAAGCAGTTATTCCCAACATGATTAAAAAGGGCTCAGGAAAAATTATCAACGTTTGTTCTATGATGAGCGAGCTCGGGCGTGAAACGGTATCGGCGTACGCCTCGGCAAAAGGTGGGCTTAAAATGCTCACTAAAAATATTGCAAGCGAATACGGCAAGTATAATATTCAATGCAACGGCATAGGTCCTGGCTATATTGCAACCGAGCAAACCGCTCCGCTTAGAGAAGTTCAACCCGATGGCAGTCGCCATCCGTTCGACAAATTTATCATTTCAAAAACCCCTGCTGAGCGTTGGGGAAACCCTGAGGATTTGGACGGACCTACGGTGTTCTTAGCGTCCTCTGCCTCTGATTTCGTTAACGGGCATATTTTGTACGTTGACGGTGGAATACTTGCATATATCGGCAAACAACCGTAAAGGAGAAAGTTATGTATTTATATTCTTACGAGCGCCTAAAAGAAAAGGCAAACACTAAGCAAGGCAAAGAATTTTTAGGTAGCTTAAGAAAAATCTACGAAGAAGATTATGAAAACAAGCCTATTTTAGCCCTTCCTTTTTCAAAGTTTAAACTTTTTCATATAAACGGCGATAGGGTTTTATATCAAAACGAATACTTTGACCGCAGAAAGCGTTTGATGTTACTTCAGGTTTTAGCGCTTGCTGACGATAAGTATCTCGAACCGCTTGAAGATGTTATTTCCGCTATTTGTGACGAGATTACTTGGTGTATCCCTGCGCATTGTTTAGATAGGGAAACGGGAAATACTTACAAGTATTATGAAATCGACTTATTCGCATCAGAAACGGCTTTCTATCTTGCGGAAACCGATTATATTTTCAAAGATAAGCTTTGCCCTGAAATTAGAAATAGAATAAAATACTCGCTCAAAAAGAAAATCGTTGACGTTTATGAAAATACCATTTTCGGTTTTGATACGATGAAAAATAACTGGGCAACCGTATGTTCGTGTGGTATAGGTATAACTTATCTTTACGCTTTCCCCGAAAGGTTTAACGGTATTAAAGATAGAATTTTTTCCGCTATGGAACGCTATCTCGTTAACGCTTTGGGTGGCGAGGGCTACTGCTCGGAAGGTTTTTCTTACTGGGTTTACGGTTTCGGTTTCTTAGCGCTCTTTTTCGACGTTTACTGTCAGTTGACGGGCGATAGACCTTCTATACTTGATAGAGAAGAAATTAAAAACACCTTAGAGTACGGCAAAAACGCTATACTTGACGGAGGTATTTTCTTGCCGATAGCGGACGGTGGCTCAAAGGGAGAACACAACGAATCGCCCGTTTTATACGTTATCAATAGATTGTTTAACACAAATATCGTTTTAAACAATGGTAGAGAAATTGAGGCGGATACTCAAGTGCTCGGCACGAGAGTTTTGGCGGGAATTGACCAAAAGGCTTTGGTAGAAGAAGAAAAGTTGGGTTGCGTATATTTTAAAACCAACCAAGTTCTCGTTCGTAAAAAGGGCGGTTACACTTTAGTTGCAAAGGGCGGTAACAACGCCGAAATGCACAACCACAACGATATCGGCGCGTTTGCAATTATCAAAAACGGCAAGCAATATATTTGCGACCCAGGTGTTGGAGAATATACTAACGGATATTTCAATAGCCCTAAAGTAAGATATTCAAAAGAAACGTTCGTTTGCTCGGCTTACGCGCACTCAATTCCCGTGATAGACGGGAAAACGCAAGTTTTCGGCAAAGAATACGAGGCAAAGTTAGTTGATAGAAACGATGATTTTATAACCTTTGATTTAACGAACGCTTATCCCGATAATAAGGCGGATATTAAAGTAACTTATAAAACTTTAGATAATGGCGTTAAGGCTATTTATAAAATTTCAAACGCAAGTAGCGTTACGTTTAGGTTTGTTTCCTTTATCGAACCTAAGGTTGACGGCAATAGCGTTTTACTCGACGAAATGGCTGTTACTAATAGTTTAGGAGTAACGCCAACGTTTGAGCGCGTTGATTATTCGGGATTTTTGAAAAGACCTAAGACGGCTTATATAATTGATTACACGGTAGAAGGTTGCGATATAAGCGCAGAGTTTGATTTTAAATTTTAATTATGTATCTTTATTCATACGAAAACTTGCTTAAAGCCTCTAAAACTGAAAGAGGTAGAGAATATTGTAATAAGCTTGAAAAATACTATAGAGAAAATTACGAGAATAATCCTATAAAAGCGCTTTCCTTTTCAAAGTTTAAACTCTTTCACGTAAGTGGCGACAGAACGGAATATCAAAACGAATATTTTGATAGAAGAAAACGTTTAAACGTCCTTCAAGTTCTCAGTATTTATAACGATAAATATATTGAACCGCTTGAAGATACGATTTCGGCAATTTGTGACGAGATTACTTGGGCTCTTCCCGCGCATTGTTACAATTATGATACTAATACTTATAAGTATTACGAGATTGATTTAAACGCGTCGGAAACGGCTATGCATCTTGCCGAGATTGATTACGTTTTAAAGGATAAACTTTCTCCTGATATTAGAAAGAGAATAAAATATTCCTTACACGAGCGAATCGTTAAGCAATACGAAACGCGCACTTTCGGTTTTGATACTATGAAAAACAACTGGGCGTCCGTATGTTCGTGTGGTGTTGGTATTACCTATCTTTACGCTTTCCCCGAAAGGTTCAATATCGTAAAAGATAGAATTTTTAGCGGTATGGAGCGTTATATCAAGAACCTCGATAAAGACGGATATTGTTCCGAAGGTTATGCTTATTGGATTTACGGTTTTGGTTTCTTTAGTCTTTTTTACGACGTTTACACTCAATTAACAGGCGAAAGACCTAAAATTTTAGATAGTGAAGTTGTAAAAAATACCGTTAGATACGCCGAAACTACGATTTTAGGCGATGGGGTATATATTCCCATTGCGGACGGCGCGCTTAGCAGTTCTTCTCCAGAGGACGATGCAATGCCCGTCGTAAACAATCTTTTTGGCGCTAACATAAAAATCAACGGTGGTAAGTGGGGAATTCCCGGTTATAAAGCGTTATCGTTTAGGCGTTTGTATTTTATCAATCAAAAAGTAGACCTTTTAGGCAAGCTTGAGGATAGTTTATTCTTTGAGAAAAGCCAAGTTTTAGTTGAAAAGCGAAAGAATTATATTTTCATTTCCAAGGGTGGCAACAACGCTGAAATGCACAATCACAACGATATAGGCGCGTTCTCCATCTTTAAAAACGGCGTTCAATACGTCGTTGACCCAGGTGCTGGAGAATACACTAACGGATATTTTAACAGCGTTAAGGAAAGATATAGCGAAGAAACTTTCGTTTGCAATTCGCTTGGGCATAGCGTTCCTATTGTTGACGGGTTAACTCAAACTTACGGTAAAGAATATTTTGCAACCGTTTTAAATAGGTGCAAAGATTATATCGTTTACGATTTGTCTTCAGCATATCCTAAAAAAATTGAAGAGTTAACCGTTAAGTATAAGCTCAACGAAAATGGCGTTACCGTAAGTTATCAAGCAAAAGGGCTTGAAAAAGGAATAACGTTTAGATTTATTTCTTTTATCGAGCCGAAAATTAGCGGTAACAAAGCTTTAATTGGCGAAATGAATATTTCGGCAAGTGAAGTGGAAAATATAAGCGTTAAGCGTTACGAATTTTCTAACCACCAAGCAGTAAAAACTACCGCTTACGCTATCGACTATATTTTTGATAATAGAACGGATATAAACGTTCAATTTGATTTTAAATTTTAAGGAGAGATATGTTAAATTTATCTTGTGAAGACAAGCGTTTCGTTGAAGAAGTTTGGCAAAAAATCAAGGCGAAACTCGAAGTTACAACCGTTAAAAGTAGGGATAAAATTCCTTATACTACTCACGACGGAGTTCACGATAACCAAGCCGACCTTGAAAAAGGGTTTATTTATCTTTGGACTAACGGGTTTTGGGCTGGGCTTAACTGGCTTATGTATAACGAAACCAAAAACGAAAATTTTATGCTTACTGCAAAATCGAGCGAAAAGCACCTTGATAGAATTTTTCAAAACGTTTTCCGCATGGATCACGACGTTGGATTTTTGTGGCACTTATCCGCGGGCGCAAGTTATCGCTTGACTGGGGACGAAACTTCTCTTCAAAGGGAACTTTTGGCGTCAATGATACTCTCTTCAAGGTATAATCCCGATGGAAATTTTATTAGAGTTTGGGATAAAAAGGGTGCTGACGGCTGGACTATTATCGATTGTTTAATGAATTTGAACCTCCTTTACTTTGCAAGTGAAAAATGGGGTGACAACCGTTTTAAGTCTATCGCTATGCGCTACGCCGATATGGCAATGCGCGACCATATTAGAGAGGACGGTTCGGTAATTCACGTCGTTGAACACGCACTTGATAAACCCGATACGGTTGTTGGATACCCGCAAGGTCAAGGTTACTCTCCCGATTCCGCTTGGTCGAGAGGACAGGCGTGGGCGGTATATGGATTTATTCTTTCATATATTCATACGGGAAAGGAAGAATATTTGCAAACTGCTTTAAAAACGGCTGGCTATTTTATTTCGGAAGTTAAGAAGACGAATTATCTTCCCGTCGTTGACTTTAAAGCTCCTAAAGAGCCTGTGTATTACGATTCCACCGCCGGTGCAATTGCCGCCTGCGGTTTAATAGAAATTGCAAAAATCACGGGAAAATCGAAATATTTGGAAGAGGCTCTCAATCTTTTAAAGGCGATTGATAAAAACTTTGCGTCGTACTCTTTAGATGAAGATGCACTCTTGCTTATGGGTAGTGAAAGTTACCGCAAAGGTATCCACGTTCCCATAATTTACGGAGATTTCTTCTTCGTTGAGGCAATATTAAAACTTAAAGGTTCTAAGTTCTTAATTTGGTAACGTAAAGCGTTTGGCGGTTAAGCTGAACGCTTTTTCATTTATCTTTCACAAAAATGGCTATAAAAGCGATGGAAAACGCGATTTTAAAAGTAAAAATGTTCTTGACATCTCTTGAATATATGTTATAATAAATATATCCTATGTACTTTTTTAGATAGAAAACTTTAGATTACATCTAACAGGAGATTTTCATGAAAAAATTATCTAAACTTTTTGTAGCGTTAACTTTAGTTTGCTCGGTTGCTTTATCCGCTGGTTGTGGAGCTAAGGGATTAGCAGGCAATCTTGATAAAGCTAAATCTAGGCTTGAGGATGGCGGATACAATCTTTTAGTTACTGAGAGCAGTTCCAGCGTAAAAGCTTTGAAGAACGACGTTAAGGAGCTCAAGCTTAAAAAAGGTTTCTACGAAATCGTTGCAACTAAAGACGAGTATATGTTAGATGAAGACGTTAACTTCTCTTACAACGCTATCGGCAACTATTATGAAGATGCTGAAGGCGCTTACGTTAAAGACGGCAACACGATGAGAGAGTACGTTGACGGAGATACCGGCACTCGTTATTCTCGTGACTTTAACCTTTACGTTCCTGAAACTGACGGTGGGTATATTTACGACGCAACTGAAGGTAGATACGTTGAGGACACGGCCGTTAAGTACTACTTCTTAATCAAGAAGGGCGACTACTCGTATGACGTAGCTACTGATGCTTACGTATTACACGACACGGCTGACGCGTACGTTGAAGATGCCGGCAAGGGCGCTTACGTTCAAGATTCCACTGGTATTTACGTGGTTGACGACGAGGGCAATTTCGTTATAGACGATGATGATAATTATTCACCCAAGGAAGACGGTACTTATTATCAAGACTCTGAAGGTGCTTACGTTAAAAACGAGAGCGGTGCTTACGTTTTAGACGATGACGTAAATTATAGTTTTGACAAGAGGGGCGATTACGTTTACGACGAAGAAACTCAAACTTATAAGCTTGACGATAAGGTTCGTTTTAAATGCGTTGAAAATGGCAACTTCGTTTCCGACAAAGACGGCGATTACATTAAGCAGGGCGATAGTTTTGTAAAGGACACTAACGTTTATTACAACCGCGCAACCTCTTCTACCTACGTTAAGAACGCTGGTGGTAAATATACTTTAAACGGAACTGATTACGTTGATGATGGTTATAGCGGTTACATAAAAGAGGCTGACGGCGTTTACTTTAAGTTCGACGGCAAGAGATACGTAAAAGACGGTAACAAGTACGTTGACGCAGGCAAGAGCTTTGCATACGATTCAGTAAACGGACTTTACGCTGAGGCAAGCGCATACTATCAAGGTAAAGCGGGTGTTGGTGAATACTACTACGACGGAACTCAATACAAGCTTGAAGACCGTACTATTTACGTTAAGAACTCGAATACCGGCAACTACGTTGTTGATACCGGCGATAGATACGTAAAGAGTGGTGCAAACTACGTTAAGGCTGATCACTATTCTCGTATATATTACGATTACACCGTGGCTGAAGATGGCGGTTACATTTTCAAAGATGGCAAGTTCGTATCGTACAATAGAAAGAACAACAATTACAAGTTCGTTGAAGGTCGTTATGATTTAGACGATGCTGGTGATTACCTCTACAACGCACCTACTGGTAAAGCTGAGGTTGGCACGTTCGCTCTTGATAGAGACGTGAACTACAGCCAAGATGAAACTACTGGTGTTTGGGCGCAGGATGACGACGGTGATTATATTCAGGCAACCAACACTATCGTAGTGTTCGTATTCCAAAAATCTGGTGATGCTAAGACCTTCTACAACAAGTTAAGACCTGACCTTTACAAGAAGTATTTCAAGTCTGAATTTAAAGATGAGAGCAACGCATATTACGCAAATATCGTATCTGCAATCAACGGCAAGTTCGTATACCTTGGAATTGCTAATTACTTAGACGTTTTAGGCGATATCAGACTTTAATCGTTAAATAGAAAACCCTTGCAAAACGCAAGGGTTTTTTGTTGTTAAAAATTAAGTTTTATCTTTCGCTTTTAGCTATTTTGTAGATTTCTTCGGTTGCGAGGCGCAGTTTTGATACTAAGCCGTCTTTTTTCGGAAAACAGTAGTATAGGGCGTTTTTATCGCCGATCGACACGACGTCCCCCATCTCGTACCAGTAGTAATCGGAGTTTAAAGAATAGCTTGTGAGAGGACCTTGGCGGTAGTTTAACGGAAAGCCTTTGCCAACGAGTGAAAAGCCCGATTTATCGTGCGTTAAAACCGCCTCACCGACGTCGTAAAGCCGTTTGTAATCAACGAGCATCAAAAGCTTAACGTCCGTTTCAATTTGATATTTCCAGTCCGTTATTTCGCCTTTTACGCACTCTCTTTGCCAGTTGTACCAGTCGGGTATATGCGGATACTCCGTCATTCCGTTTACAGCCTGCATTTGACCGTATTCAGTAAGGGTGTATTCCTTGCCACACGCATTGCATTTAAGGGTAATTCCCTTGCCAACGGTGTGCCCCTCGGCATTGCACGCAGGGCACTTGTATAAAACTCTTTCAAGCCCGTCCGCACGGAACTTTTCAGTTATTTTAACTCCGTTTTCAATTTGCCACTTAAAGTTATCGAACGTAAACGCCGTTTGAACCTTTTCACTCAAAGCGTTAACAGTTAGGTTTTCAACCTCTTCTTTACTTGCAAGAACGGTTACGGTTGCAGAAACGTCAACCTTTCTAAGCTGTAAAAGATTGTACAATGGGTCGTGGTGATAAGCGCCAAAGGTCTTGACGAAAATTACGGGAACGCCAAGCATTTTTATAAGCCTGCCAAGCCCCTCGGGGATAGGTGTTGCAGACCCGTCGAGCGAATATCCTGCCTCGGGGTACATTAAAACGCTGTTTTTTTGCTTTTTAACGATATAGCTTATATCGTTAATTAAGGCTACATCGCGCACGAATTTTTGGGTGGGAACACAGCCTATTTTTCTCATTAAGAACTCTTTTCCAACGAGGGCGTCGGTAGTGCAAACGATATTGTATTTTTCGCGCTTAAATATTTTGGAAACGATTTTCAAATCGAGAAAACTCGAGTGGTTCATTAAGATTAAATACGGGCCTTTGCCTACCGTATCTCTTTCGGGAAAATCGTAGGTGAAGTTGACGTTTTTAAGCGCGCCGTGCGAAATTGCGCGGATAAGCAATTTTAAAACACCGCTCGGTTTGGACGGTTTTTTGCGCTTTGGGCGCTTTAACTTTTGAACTTGCTCAAAATCGAGCTTTTTTACTTTTATTTTCATAAATTAATTTTACCATTTTTGCACTTCTTAGTCAATAGAGGACGGTGTTTGCCATTATTTTTGTATAGTTGCATAATAGTTTTCCAAAAAGTGAAAAAAACTTGTTGTAAACGGGCAAATTATGTGGTATAATACCTATTAGTTAGTTATGAATAACTAAAAAGGAGAAAATTATGGCATTATTTAGACTTAATATTGAGTGGTCGGATAGTTCTAACAACACGTTAGTATACAAATATCCCTTTAAAAAGTCGGGTAGAGAAGTGAACAATAAGTCAACGCTTACCGTTCGCGAATCTCAATGTGCGGTTTTCGTTTACAAAGGTCAGGTAGCGGACGTTTTTGGCCCGGGTTTATACGATCTTAAAACGGATATTTTCCCCATTTTGACAAAACTTGCCGCTTGGAAATACGCGTTTGAAACGCCCATCACGTTAGACGTTTATTTCGTAAATACCAAGCAGTTTACAGACGTTAAGTGGGGTACTCAAAACCCCATTATGATGCGCGACCCCGAGTTTGGCGTTATAAGAGTTAGAGGTTTTGGCGCGTTCGCGTTTAAGGTTGACGATCCTACCGTGTTCATGAAAGAGCTTTTTGGCACGGACTCATCGTTCGTAACCTCGGATATCGTATCTTATCTTAAAACGATGCTCGTTTCCGCGCTCACCGATGCGCTCGGCGAAAGTAAGGTTTCCGCTCTTGATTTAGCGGGCAACACCTTAGAGTTTAACGAGATTGTAAAAAGGTCTATTCAGTCCAAGTTTAACGAAATCGGCTTAAAACTTACCAACCTCTTTATCGAGAACATGTCCGTTCCTGCCGAGGTAGAAAAGGCTCTTGATGAAAGGAGCAAGCTTGGCATTTTGGGCGATAAGACTGACGTTATGATGAAGGTTGCCGCAGCCGAGGCTATGAAGGACGCGGCGAAGAATGAAGGCAATCCCATGGCAAGTGCCGGCGTTTCTATCGGAGCAGGGCTTGGAATGGGGCAAATGTTTGCCGAGGCGTTCAAGTCTACCGCGCAAAGTGCTCCTGCAGAGGCAAAGGGTGGTAAAAAATGTTCCGCTTGTGGCGCAACTATAGCAAGCGGTGCAAAGTTCTGCTCGGAATGTGGAGCAAAGCAAAACGCAAAATCGTTCTGTACTGAATGCGGTGCGGAAGTTGAGGGAAGTGCAAAATTCTGCCCCTCTTGCGGTAAAAAATTATAAAACAACCTAAAAGGAGTAAATATTATGGAAAAGAAGATAACTAAGGACACTTTAATTATGGAGGCAGTTGAGCTTAACCCCAACGCGCCTGAAATTTTACTTGGCTACGGCATGCATTGCTTAGGCTGTGCTATCGCTCACGGTGAAACTATTGCGGAGGCAGCGTCCGTTCACGGAATTGACGTTAACGAACTTCTTGACGCCCTCAACAAATAATCCGTTATTTTGGGCATTATACTTCGTTTCTGCTCAAGTAATAGACTTCGTTGACCAACAAGGTCTAACTCAGCCTATAACTTTCACGAGCCTCGTCTAATACTCAAACTAACGTCTTATTTAATCCATTATTTTGGGCATTACACTTCGTTTCTGCTCAAGTAATAGACTTCGTTGACCACAAATATTATGTTATAAACGGCGTAATATCGTGTGTCTAAATCAATATTAAAGATTGTAAAATTATGGAAGATAGAGAGTTTATCGAAAAGGAAAATCAAACTGAAACCGTGACCGTAAAGTGCGAAAGTTGCGGGGCGAATATGACGTTTGACCCCGAAACGCAAATGCTTAAATGCCCGCATTGTGGAACGGTTACCGATTTTGAAAAATCCTCCAAGGTTCAAGAACTCGATATTCTATCCGCATTTGGAAACGCTGAAACTTGGAAGGACGAATCGTCCGTTTACCGCTGTGAAAACTGTGGTGCGGTGGTTGTTTTAATGCAAGGGGAGACCGCTACGGGTTGCCCTTACTGCGGAACTTCCCACGTGGTAAAAACTACTGAGATGGCAGGGCTTAAGCCTAACGCCGTGTTTCCGTTCACCGTTACCAAGCAAACGGCGCTTGAAAAAGCTAAGGTTTGGGCAAAGTCAAAGCTGTTTGCTCCGTCTAAATTCAAAAAGAATTTGCACGAAGAAAATTTTAGGGGAGTATATCAACCCTGCTTTACCTTTGATAGCAGAACGCAATCGGTATATAGGGCAAGGCTTGGCACTCGCCACACGAGAACGGTTGGCTCTGGTAAGAACAGAAGAACTGAAACCTATATTGTATGGCGTACCGTTTCCGGTGTGTACGACGATTTTTTTGACGACGTTATGATAAACGCCGATACCGCGTATTCTCAAAAAACTCTCAACAAGATTTTGCCGTTTGATATAAATACGGCAAAGGTGTATGACAGCGAGTATATGACGGGCTTTATGGCAAAGCGTTCGGATAGGAAAATCGAAGATTGCTGGAGCGATGCCAAGGCGAGTATGGATGCGATAATCCAGCGCCGAATACTTTCTAGATACCACTATCACGTTGTTGATTACATAAACGTTTCAACAAGCCACTCGAGCGTTACGTATAAATACGTACTGCTCCCTATCTACTTATTAAATTACAGATACAACAAGAAAAATTATTCCGTTCACGTAAACGGCAACACGGCAAAAATAACGGGTAAAACGCCCGTTTCGCCTTGGAGAGTTTTATTTGCGGTTGGCTTATCCCTCGGAATAATCGTATTGCTTGGTTTATTATTTTACTTTTTCAGTTAGGAGATATTATGAAAAAAGCATTTATCAAAGTTATGGCACTTGCCATTATTTCAACCTTGGTGCTCGCAGTTAGCGGTTGTAAAGAAACTAAGGACGGTAGCGTTATTCAAACGGCTGACTTTAAAATTACGTACACCGTAGGCACGGAAACTAATTCTATAGATTCCAAGCTTACTTTATACGAGACCTTTGCTCCCAAAACGACTGAGAGGGTAATTAGCCTTATTAACGACGGTTATTATAATGATACCGTGTTAACTCTTTCCAAACAGCAAGGCTACGTTGTTGTTGGTGGTTACACTGAGGGCTACAACGTTAAAAATTATACGGGCAGTGCACTTGAGGGTGAGTTTACCCAAGGCGGTTTAAAGTCCGAGCTCACCGTTCAGCCCGGCGCACTCGTTATGCTTAGAGATTTTGATATTGACTCGGGTGACGCTAAATACGGTACCTCAAAAGCAAACTTTGCAATCGTTTTAACTAACGACGTACCGTTTACTGCTGACGAGTTCTGCGTATTCGGCTTTATCGACAGTGAGTCGTTAACTGCTCTTCAAAAGGCACTCGTTGATAATTCTAAGGGCGACGGTTACTTGCATATGAGATACGCAGGTGAGCGCGTGAACGGCGTTGTTTCTTCTGAAAATAGCTTTGATTACTATTTAAATTCCGATAACGAATACTACAAGCTCGAGGGCAACGAGTTTGTTGAAATGGAATTTGCAAACGAAGACGATGCTGATTATGCAAAGAAAGAGATAATCGACGATAGCGATAACCTTCAAGATATCTTTGCTTTGCCCGCAGTAACCTTTAAGGTGTCTGCAAGCATGAAGTCTGGTTGCAATAAGTAAAATAAAACAAAAACAAATATCCACGGATAATTCCGTGGATATTTTTTATGCAATTCCAAGTAGTTTTACAAGTAGAAGAATTGAAACGCCGTAATATACTATAACTGCAATAAAGTCGTTAATAGTTGTAATGAGCGGACCTGATGCAACTGCCGGGTCAATTCCTATCTTTTTAAAGAATATGGGGATAAGCGTTCCGTCAAGGCTGGCAATGAGCATTGAAATAAGTAGTGAAACGCCTATGCATGCCGATACTGCAAAGCCGGATACGCCGAAGTCGGAAACGAAGTTTGGCTCGAAAAACTGAACGTATATGCCGATTACTGCAAACGCAAGGCCTCCTACGATAAGTCCGTTTAAAAAACCTACTCTAAGTTCCTTAAACACGAATTTTAATTTTTCCTTGCCTCCAAGCTCGTCATCGCTTATAACTCTAATGGTAACTGCAAGGCTTTGGGTGCCCGCGTTACCGCTCATTCCGAGTATTAAGCTTTGGAAGGTGTAGAGTATTATGAGCGATGGGGGTATCAAGGTTTGAAAGCCTTGAATAACCGCTGCAATTCCAACGCCTAAAACGAGAAGTATTACAAGCCAAGGGATACGTTTCGTTATACTTTTAAATACCGGCTCGTCTAAATCTTCTTCCGAGGTTAAACCTGCGAGTTTTGCGTAGTCGTCACCAAGCTCTTCGTCAACCGCCTCAACGATGTCAGACGCGGTTATTACACCTATTAAAACGTTGTGCTTGTTAAGAACGGGTATGGAGTCCTCAGAATAGTCCTTTAACTGTTCGATACACTCAGCCGTCGTTTCCAAAGCGTAAACGTAAGGGTAGTTGGTAACGATTATATTCTCAAGGGGAGTTCCCTCTCTTGCTATAACTAAATCTCTAAGCTCGATTGCGCCGTAGAAGGTATCGTCGTCGTTAACGGCGTAAATAGTGGAGATATTGTCGTTATCCGCCGCTTGCTTTACGAGTGCGCGCATTGCTTGCTTTATGGTAAAGGACTTCTTTATGGAAATGTAGTTGGTAGTCATTCGGCTACCGATTTGCTCATCCTCATAGCTATCGATAAGTTTAATGTCCGCCTGAGCCTCGGGCTCGATAAGGCTGATAATGTCTTCCTTCTTATCTTCGGGGAGTTCGTCTAAAACGTCGATAGCGTCGTCCGCGTCCATCTCCTCGATGATGTCAGCCGCCTTTTCGTTATCAAGCTCGGTGATGTATTCCTCAACGTTTTCAAGATAAGCGAATATATCAGAAACCGCCTCGTCACCCAAAATGCGATATAACTTTTTACGCTCGCTCGGCTCGAGTAGGGGAATAATTTCCGCAATATCGTAATCGTGGTACTCGCTTAAGCGCTCTTTTATTTCAGAATTTTTTAAATTGCTTTTTACGATTGTTAAAAGTTCTTCCGAAAAATCCGGTTTTTCAGGAATAACGTTTAACTCTTCGTTTAAATCTTTAATCTCCATATACTACCTCCAAAAAAACTACTTTAGGGCATAAGAAACCCCGAACCTAAAAACCGTTCGGGGAATTATATATGGAAGTGCGCGCGTGCGTATATACGCATTAAGATAATGCGTCCCAAAGATACGGTTTAAAGGTTAAATTGTTATATTTGCTACTTCGCGGATTACCGTCAGTTACCATAACCGTATCTCCTTATAGTTAATTTACGATTTTAGTTTAACACAATAAATTATATTTTGCAACCTATTTTTCGGTTAAAAATTTTTTAAAAAACTATATAAAAACGTTTGACAATACTTGAAAAATATATTATCATATCTACGCTGTGTTTATAGGGTTGATACGAAAAGTTACTTAAACTTTGCCCTTTTGCGACTCCGGAACTCGCAAAAACGGTGAGAAGATAATTTTCGTTGACAAATGTGAGAGTATAACTCTTGCGACTAACCATGCCCAAGGTAATATAATGTCATTCGCAGCAAAATAACACAGTAGCGAGTGATTTTTTTATTGTTTAGGGTGTGACACACACGGCAATGTTGACTACATTAACAGTTAGTATAAAAAAAGGAGTAAAATTATGGCAGGACAGAAAATCAGAATCAAATTGGCTGCTTACGATCACAAGATGGTTGATCAGGCTACCGAAAGAATCGTTGAAACGATGAAAAAAGCGGGCGCTAAGATAAGCGGACCTATCCCCCTTCCTACTGAAAAGGAAATCGTAACTATCTTACGTTCTCCCCACAAGTATAAGGACAGTAGAGAGCAGTTCGAAATCAGAACTCACAAGAGACTTATTGACGTATATTCCACCAACGCAAAGATACTTGAAAGTATCCACTTGCCCGCCGGCGTAGACGTAAAGATTAAGCTCTAATCAACAAAACTAAAAAACAATACGAGTAATCGTAAATAATTTGGAGGTGAACTTTATCGATGAATAAAGCAATCATTGGAAAAAAATTAGGTATGACACAGGTCTTTTCCGCTGACGGAAAAGTAATCCCCGTAACCGTAGTTGAGGCAGGTCCGTGCCCGATCGTTCAACTTAAAACTGTTGAAAAAGATGGCTACGCTGCAGTTAAACTCGGTTTTGACGAAGTAAGAGAAGCAGTTCTTAACAAACCCGAAGCAGGTCAGTTCAAGAAAGCCGGCGTTGCTTGCCAAAGAGTATTAAAGGAATTCAGATTTGACGATCTTTCCGCATACGAAGTAGGCAAGTTTGTAACCGTTGAGGTTTTCGCTGAAGGTGATAAGGTTGACGTTGCTGGAACTACCAAAGGTCACGGCTTTGCAGGCGTTATTAAAAGATGGAATCAACACAGACTTAAGATGACGCACGGTACTGGCCCTGTTCACAGAGAAGTAGGTTCTATGGGTTCAATCAGCGATCCTTCGAGAGTATTTAAGAACAAACACATGCCCGGTCACTACGGTAACGAAAAGGTAACCGTACAAAATCTCGAAATCGTGAAAGTCGACACGGCGAGAAACGCACTTTTAATCAAGGGTGCTATTCCCGGAGCAGTAGGCGGTATCGTTACGATATCCAAGAGCGTTAAGGCTTAAAGGAGAGGACAATTATGCCAAGCATTAAAGTTTATAACATGAAGGGTCAGGAAACCGGCTCTATGGAATTAAGCGAAATCTTCGCTATCGAATACAACGAACCTTTAATTCACCAGGCAGTTGTTACCCGTCTTGCTAACGAGCGTCAAGGCACTAAGAGCTCTTTGACCAGATCGGAAGTAAGAGGCGGTGGTAAAAAGCCTTACAGACAAAAAGGTACGGGTAGTGCTCGTCAGGGTTCTACCAGAGCACCTCAATGGACGAAGGGTGGCGTAGTATTTGCACCTAAGTCAAGAGATTTCTCTAAGAAGATGAATATTACTGCAAAGAGAGTTGCACTTTTCAGCGCACTTTCCAAGAAGATTGCGGACGAGCAGTTGTTCGTTATCGACGAGATTGCAGTTGAAAACGGCAAGACCAAAGAAATGGTAGCTTTCCTTGACGCGTTCAAGTTTGACAAGACCGTATTAATGGTTATGGCAAACGGTGACGTTCAAGTTATTAGAGCGGCTGCTAACGTGCCCACTCTTAGCACCATCTCGGTTGATTTACTTAGCACCTACGAAGTTGTTAAGAACGCAGTAGTAGTTATCGCTAAGGCAGCTGTTGAAAAATTAGAGGAGGTTTACGGAGAATAATGAAAGAAAGAGATATTATTATCAGACCTCTTTTAACTGAAAAGAGTTACTCTGAAATCGCTACTAAAAAGTACGTGTTTATTGTAGATAAAAAGGCAAACAAGACTGAAATCAAGCTTGCAATCGAAAAGCTTTTCGACGTTAAGGTTGATTCCGTTAACACCGCTAACTGCCGTGGTAAACTTAAAAGAATGGGTAGATACGAAGGTTACACTCCTTCCTACAAAAAAGCTATCGTTCAGTTAAAGGCAGACAGCAAGGGCATTGAGTTCTTCGACTCTTTAGCTTAATTGATGGAGGATTATAAAAATGGGTATTAAAAGATATAAACCTACGTCGGCTGCCCGCCGTTTTATGACCGTAAGCTCTTTTGAAGAGATTACGTGTACTACTCCTGAGAGATCTTTACTTGAAGATCAGAGACACAAAGGTGGCAGAAACGCACAAGGTAAAATTACCGTTCGTCATCACGGTGGCGGAAATAAGAGAAAATACCGTATTATTGACTTCAAGAGAAATAAGGACGGTATCGAGGCTATAGTTAAAACTATCGAATACGATCCGAACAGAACTGCAAACATCGCGCTTTTATGCTATGCAGACGGTGAAAAGAGATACATTCTCGCTCCCGTAGGCTTAACCGTAGGCGACAAGGTTATGAGTGGTTCTACCGCAGATATCAAGCCGGGCAACGCGCTCGCTATCGAAGATATCCCCGTAGGTTCTATGATTCACAACATTGAACTTCAACCGGGTAAGGGCGGTCAGCTCGTTAGATCTGCAGGCGTTGCTGCGCAACTTATGGCAAAAGACGCTAAGTACGCGCAAATCAAGATGCCTAGCGGTGAGATGAGACTTATCCTCGTTAAATGTAAAGCAACTATCGGTCAGGTTGGTAACCTTGATCACGAAATTATCAGAATCGGTAAAGCAGGTAAGGTTAGACACATGGGTATCAGACCTACCGTAAGAGGTTCTGTAATGAACCCCTGCGATCACCCCCACGGTGGTGGTGAAGGCAGAGCGCCTATCGGTAGATCGGGTCCCGTTACTCCTTGGGGTAAGCCGGCACTTGGTTATAAGACTAGAAAGAAAAAGTCTAGAACCGATAAGTTCATTTTGAAGAGAGTTAACTGACGGGAGGAACGATAAATGAGTAGAAGTGTTAAAAAAGGACCTTACGTCCAAGAAAGATTATTAAAGAGAGTTGAAGCTCTTAACGCAGAAAACAAAAAAACCGTTCTTAAGACTTGGTCGAGAGCATCGACCATCTTCCCCCAGATGGTAGGTCACACTATCGCTGTTCACGACGGCAGAAAGCACGTTCCCGTGTATATTACCGAGGATATGGTTGGCTGCAAGCTCGGTGAGTTCGCGCCCACTAGAACGTTCAAGGGCCACGCAGGCGCTAAGACGACGGGCGGTAGATAAGGAGAATCAATATGGCTAAGAATATGAAATTAAAAACTCAACGTATTGAAGAAAACAAAGATAAGCGCGCTAGAGCAACTGCGAAGTTTATCAGAATTTCTCCTTACAAAGTAAGAGTTGTACTTGACATCATCAGAGGCAAGAGCGTTAACGATGCTGTTGCTATCCTTGAGAACACTAACAAAGCCGGTGCAGAACCCATTAAAAAGGTTGTATTATCCGCTGCTGCAAACGCTGAGAACAATCTCGGTATGAATAGAGACGACCTTAAGGTTGCAGTTGCATATGCAGATATGGGCCCCACTCTTAAGAGAATGAGACCTATGGCACACGGTAGAGCGTTCAGAATTTTAAAGCGCACCAGTCACATCACGATTATTCTTGATGCAATGGCTAAGTAAGTAGGAGGAAGATATGGGACAGAAAGTTAATCCGCACGGTTTAAGAGTCGGAATTATTAAAGACTGGGATACCCAGTGGTATGCTGATAAAAAGGCTTTCTCCGTTAATCTTAAAGAAGATTACGAGTTGAGAAAGTATATCAAAAACACCTACTACCAAGCTGCAGTTTCTTCGGTAAAAATCGAAAGAGCGGCTAACAAAGTTGCCGTTACGATATTTACTGCAAGACCTGGCGTTTTAATCGGTAAAGCAGGTGCTGAAATCGAACTTATGAAAAACAACCTTGCAAAAATTGCAAAGGGTAAACAAATCGCAATCAATATCGTAGAGGTTAAAAAGCCCGATAGCGACGCTCAGCTCGTTGCAGAAGGCGTTGCCGCTCAACTTGAAAAGAGAGCATCTTTCAGAAGATCTATGAAACAAGCTATTTCTCGTGCAATGAGACTTGGCGTTAAGGGTATCAAGATCATGGTAAGCGGTAGACTTGACGGTGCGGAAATTGCTCGTTCCGAGCAATATCACGAGGGTTCAATTCCCCTTCAAACTCTCCGTGCTGATATCGACTACGGTTTTGCTGAAGCGCACACTACTTTCGGTATAATCGGTATTAAAGTATGGATTTACAAAGGCGAAGTTTTGGGCGGTAAGAAGACTACTGAAGGAGGCGAAGCTTAATTATGTTGATGCCTAAGAGAGTTAAAAGAAGAAGAGTTCATCGCGGTAGAATGACTGGTAAGGCTAACAAGGGTAACACTCTTGCTTACGGTCAATACGGTCTTGTTGCTATGGAACCTGCTTGGGTTACTTCCAACCAGATTGAAGCAGCACGTATCGCAATGACGAGATTTATTAAGCGTGGCGGTAAAGTATGGATTGACATATTCCCCCACAAGCCCATCACTCAAAAGCCTGCTGAAACCAGAATGGGTTCAGGTAAAGGTTCAGTAGAGTACTGGGTAGCAGTAGTTAAGCCGGGTAGAGTAATGTTTGAAATGTCTGGCGTAGAAGAAAGCATTGCAAGAGAGGCAATGCGTCTTGCAGGTCACAAGTTACCTATCAAGACGAAATTCGTTAAGAGAGAAAGTCAAGAAGGCGGTGAAGGTTAATGAAAGCGAAAGAAGTAAGAGAAATGACTAACGACGAGTTAGCATCAAAACTCGTATCCTTGAAAGAAGAATTGTTTAACCTTCGTTTCCGTCACGCGACCGGTCAACTTGAAAATCCTAACGTTATAACTGGCGTTAAGAAGGATATTGCAAGAGTTAAAACGGAAATCCGTGAAAGAGAAATCAAGAAGGCGTAACGGAGGAGAGTTTTATGGAAAGAAATTTAAGAAAAGAAAGAGTGGGTTTGGTAGTTTCTGACAAGATGGATAAAACCGTTGTTGTCGAGGTTACCGATAAGAGAAAACACCCCCTTTACAAGAAAACTATTACCAAAACTATTAAGTTTAAGGCTCACGACGAACTCAACGAGTGCGGTATCGGCGATAAAGTAAGAATTGTTGAGACCAGAAAGCTTTCCAAGACTAAAAACTGGAGAGTTTCCGAGATCGTTGAAAAGGCGAAGTAAGGCGGGAGGAGACGAAAATGATACAACCACAAACCAGATTAAAAGTTGCAGATAACTCCGGCGCAAAAGAAATTATGTGCATTAGAGTTTTAGGCGGTTCTTTCAGAAGAAGTGGTAACATCGGCGACGTTATCGTTGCAAGTGTTAAAACGGCTACTCCGGGTGGCGCTGTTAAGAAAGGTGACGTCGTTAAGGCGGTTATCGTAAGAAGCGCAAAAGGCCTTCGTAGAGCAGATGGTACTCACATCAAATTCGATGATAACGCAGCAGTTGTTATCGATAACAACAAGCAGCCGAGAGGAACTCGTATTTTCGGACCGGTAGCAAGAGAACTCCGTGAAAGAGAATTTATTAAAATAATTTCTCTCGCACCGGAAGTACTGTAAGGAGATTATTATGAAAGTTAAGAAAAACGATAACGTAGTAGTTCTTACGGGTAAAGACAAGAAGAAAACGGGTAAGGTTATTGCCGTTATGCCCAAGGACAACAAGGTAGTTGTTGAAGGCGTGAACGTTCAGTTCAAGAGCAAAAAGGCCCGTTCCGCTCAGGAAACCAGCCAGATTATCAAGAAAGAAGGTCCTATCGACGCTTCTAACGTACTCGTAATCTGCCCCGTTTGCAACAAGGCAACGAGAGTAGCACACGCAGAAGTTGAAGGTAAGAAGGTTAGAACCTGCAAGAAGTGCGGAGCATCGCTTGACGGCAAGTTTGAAAAGGCAAGCAAGAAAGCGGTAGAGGAAGCACCCAAGAAAACTACCAGAAAGAAAAAGGCAGAAACCGCACCTAAAGCTGAAGAGGCTGTAGAGGCTGTAGAGGCAGTAGAGGTAAAGAAGACCGCTACTAAGAAAAAGACCGTAAAGAAAGATACGGCAGAAGCTGAAAACGCTTAAAAATTAAGGAGAACTAATTATGGCAGAAAAGACTCAGGTTGCTAAAGTAGCTGCAACCGATTCCGCATGCAGAGTTAAAGATACCTACAAAGCAGAAGTTGTACCGTATCTTATGAAGCATTTTAACTATAAAAACGTTAACCAAGTTCCCAAGCTCGTTAAAATCACCATCAACGGTGGTCTTGGCGATATTAAGGACAATGCTAAGAGTGTTCAGAATGTAGAGAAAGAGCTTGCACTTATCAGTGGTCAAAAGCCCGTTCTTACCAAGGCTAAAAAATCAGTTGCTAACTTCAAGGTAAGAGAAGGTATGACCGTTGGTATCAAAGTAACCCTTAGAGGTGAAAAGATGTACCAGTTCTTCGATAAATTCGTTTCAATTGCACTTCCCCGCGTAAGAGACTTCAAGGGTGTTCCCGATAAGTCCTTCGACGGTAGGGGAAACTACGCGATGGGTATTAAAGAACAACTTATTTTCCCTGAAATTCAATACGACCAAGTAGAGAAAATCAGAGGTTTTGATATTTGTTTCGTAACCACCGCTAAAACCGATGAGGAAGCATACCAGTTGTTAAAAGCTATGGGTATGCCTTTCAAAGCGTAATTGAAGGAGAATACGGTTATGGCAAAAAAAGCAATGATTAACAAGCAACAGAAAGCTCCTAAGTTTTCTACTAGGGGTTATACGAGATGCAGTATTTGCGGTCGTCCGCACTCTGTACTTCGTAAATACGGTATCTGCCGTATATGCTTTAGAAATTTAGCATATAAGGGTCAGATTCCCGGTGTAAAAAAGTCAAGTTGGTAAGAGGAGGAACAGAAAATGACAGATCCGATAGCAGATATGCTCACTAGAATCAGAAACGCACTCATCGCAAAGCATGAGTCCGTTGAAGTTCCTGCATCTAACATGAAAAAAGAAATCGCTAGACTTTTATTGCAGGAAGGTTACATTACTTCTTACGAGCTCGTTGAGGAAGAAGTACAAAGCAAGTTGGTTATCACTTTAAAATATGGTCCCAACGGCGAAAAGGTTATTAACGGTCTTAAGAGGGTTTCTAAACCCGGTTTGAGAATTTACGCAGGCCACGATGAACTCCCCAAGGTTTTGGGCGGTCTTGGCATTGCAATCATCTCTACTCCTAAGGGCGTTATGACTGATAAAGAAGCAAGAAAAGCCAACCACGGCGGTGAAGTTCTTGCTTACATCTGGTAAGGGGGTAAGGCGCTATGTCAAGAATTGGTAGAGCACCCGTTAAAGTTCCCGCAGGTGTAGAAATTAAGGTTGACGCTAACGTATTTACCGTAAAAGGTCCTTTAGGAACTCTTACTCAAGATTACGACGGTAGCGTTATTGAAATCAAAGTAGAAAACGGCGAGGCAATCGTTTCTCGTAAAAACGAAGAAAACGCAACTAAGTCCAAGCACGGTTTATACAGAGCGTTACTCAACAACATGGTTGTTGGCGTAACTAACGGTTACACTAAGACGCTTATTGTAAACGGCGTAGGTTGGAAGGTTACTCAAAACGGTAAGGACATCGTTTTGTCAGTAGGTCTTAGCCACACTGTTGATTTCAAAGCAGTAGAAGGCATTACGCTTGCTTGCCCCTCTCCCACGGAAATCACCGTAAAGGGTATTTCTAAGGAGCTTGTTGGTGCAGAAGCAGCAAAAATCAGAGCCATCAGAAAGCCTGAACCTTATCACGGTTACGGTATTCGCTTAAGCGACGAAGTAATCGAGCGTAAGGAAGGTAAGACGGCGGGTAAATAAGGAGTAACTTGATATGATATCTAAGATTGATAAAAATGCCGATAGAATTCAAAGGCATAAAAGAGTAAGAAAAAAGGTATCCGGCACGGCTGAATGCCCAAGACTCTCAGTTTACAGAAGTCTTAATCACATTTATGCTCAAATTATCGACGACGTTGCAGGCAACACTTTAGTAGCTTGCTCCACCGTTGAAAAGAGCGTAATCGAAATGGTAAAAGATTTATCCAAGAAAGACGCAGCAAAGGTTGTAGGTCAAGAAGTTGCTAAGCGTGCTCTTGCAAAGGGTATTGAAACCGTAGTATTTGATAGAGGCGGTTACATCTACACTGGTAGAGTACAAAGCGTAGCAGACGGCGCAAGAGAAGCCGGACTTAAATTCTGATAGGAGGAAATTTCATAATGGCAAGAGAAAATAAGTCTCCCAGAAGACAAGAAGAAAAAGACGGCCTTTGCAAAAAGCTCATTTGCGTAAACCGCGTAACGAAAGTTGTTAAGGGTGGTCGTAAAATGAGATTCGCAGCTCTCGTCGTTGTAGGTGACGAAAACGGCAGAGTAGGTTGCGGTATGGGAAAGGCTAACGAAGTTCCCGAAGCAATCGATAAGGCGTCCGCACAGGCTAAAAAATCAATGAGAAAGGTTGCTCTCGTAGGTAGCACCATTTCGCACAGCACGGTAGGTAAGTTTGGTAGAGGTTCTATCGTAATGCTCCCCGCAGAAGAAGGTACTGGTGTTATTGCCGGTGGTCCTGTTCGTGCGGTTATGGAAGCAGCAGGCGTTAAGAACATTAGAACTAAATCTCACGGAACTACCAACCCCATCAACATGGTAAAAGCAGCGCTTGAAGGACTTTACGGTCTTAAATCGGCTGAAGAAGTTGCTGCACTTCGCGGTAAAACCGTTGAAGAAATTTTGGGTTAAGGAGGTAACGAGCAATGGCTAAAGCAAACAAAGTTAAAGTTACGCTTGTAAAGAGCACCATTTCTTGTACCGCCGCTCAAAAAGGCACGGTAGCAGCGTTAGGTCTTAAGAAGATCGGTCAGTCAAATACTTTCGTTGATAGCGCGACTTTACAGGGTCAGTTAAAAGTTGTTTCTCACCTTGTAAAAGTTGAAAACGTTTAAGAGGTGGCACAATGAGAATTGATACTTTACAACCTGCTGAAGGCAGCAGAAAATCGGTTAAGAGACTTGGCCGTGGTACTGGTTCTGGCTTGGGTAAAACAAGCGGTAAGGGCCACAAAGGTCAATGGGCAAGAAGTGGCGGTGGTGTTAGACCTGGCTTTGAAGGCGGTCAAATGCCCCTTACCAGAAGACTTCCCAAGCGCGGTTTCAACAACCATTTCAGAAAAGTTTACGCTATCGTTAACGTAGACGTACTTAACAACTTTGAGGCAAACGCAGTAGTAGATTTTGAGACCTTATGGTGCGCAGGCCTTATCAAAGAAGTTAAAAATGCAGTTGGTCTTAAAGTTTTAGGCAACAGCGAACTTAAAGTAGCATTAACCGTTAAGGCAACTAAGTTCTCGGCATCTGCAAAAGAGGCAATCGAGAAAGCCGGCGGTACTTGTGAATTAGTTTAATTTATCCTTTAACTTTTTAAGACGGAGGTTACAAAATGTTTGAAACGTTAAAACAAGCGTTTAAGGTAAAAGAAATCAGGGTTAAGATATATATAACCTTAGCACTTTTGTTAGTGTATAGAATAGGTTGTTATATCCCCGTTCCTGGTATAGGCTCTGAGCTTATTTCGGGCGGTATAGCTGAAAATCTTTCATACCTTAACATAATGAATATGATGACGGGTGGCTCGCTCCAGTCGGGAACGTTGTTCGCGATGGGTATCGGACCGTACATTAACTCGTCCATTATAATCCAACTTCTCGCAGTTGCAATCCCCTCTTTAGAGAGACTTTCCAAGCAAGGTGAAGAAGGCCGTAAAAAGATTTCTCAGTACACGAGATATTTAACGATTTTGCTTGCAATCGTGCAGGCTCTCGGTATACTTCTCGCGTACGAAGTAAACCTTACTCAATCGGCTGATAACACCGCACTTGCAGATTTACTCTTTGGTCAGGAATGGCTTGCATACATAGTAGTTATTATCTTCTTTACGGCAGGTACTGTAATTACTATGTGGATAGGCGAGAGAATTACCGATTACGGTGTTTCAAACGGAATATCGCTCCTCATTTTCGCTGGTATTTTATCCAGCGCAGGTCAAGCTCTTATTCCTATGGTTACTAACATTTGGGGTACTGAAAGTGGTCTCCAGAACTTCTGGAAACTCATTGCAATGCTTATTGCAATCTTAGTAGTATTCACTTGCATTGTAACCGTTGAGCTTGCTGAAAGGAAAATCCCCGTTCAGTACGCAAAGCAAATCAAGGGCAACAAGATGTATGGCGGTCAGTCCACGGTTATTCCCATTAAGGTTAACTCGACGGGCGTTCTCCCCTTAATCTTCGCGTTCTCGATACTCAGCTTCCCTGAACTCGTTATGACGCTCTTCGGTTGGGCTAACAGTAATTTTGGTATTTGGTGGCAAACCTATATGGGTACTAACTCCTGGGCATACATGGTAGTTTTAAGTTTACTCATCATATTCTTTGCTTACTTCTATACCTCAATTCAGTTCAACCCCGACGATATCTCTAAGAGTATTCAACAAAACGGTGGCTTTATTATGGGTATTCGCCCTGGTAAGCCGACTGCGCAATATCTTAAAAAGATTAGCGGTAGAATTACTCTCTTCGGTGCGATTTTCTTAGCGCTTATCGCGCTTGTACCGGCAATACTCTTCAAGGCAATCAGCCCTGAAAGTTCGGGTGCGTTCACGGCAACTGGTATGCTCATCGTAGTATCGGTAGCTATTGAATTTAACACCGCTCTTCAGTCGCAGATTATGATGAAGAACTACAAGGGATTTTTAAAGTAAGATGAACGTTATATTACTTGGAGCTCCGGGTGCGGGCAAGGGTACTCAAGCGACTAGACTTGCTGAAAAGTACTCAATTCCCCACATTTCGACGGGCGATATTTTCAGAGAGAACATTAAAAAACAAACTCCTATCGGAGTGGTTGCCAAGTCGTATATCGACAAAGGTCAACTCGTTCCCGATGAGGTAACGGTAGAAATCGTTAAACAGCGCTTGAGTCAAGACGACTGCAAGAACGGTTACTTGTTAGACGGTTTTCCGAGGAATTTATTCCAAGCTGAAGAGCTTGACAAGTTTTCAACGGTTGAAAAAGTCGTTAACATCGACGTTGACTTAACGAAATTATTAAAGCGAATTACGGGTAGAAGGGTTTGTCCTTGCGGTGAATCCTACCACGTTGATTTCCTTAATGGTAAAACAACTTGCGCTAAGTGCGGAGCTGAGCTTTATCAAAGAGCGGACGATAACGAGGAGACCGTAGCAAGCAGACTTTCCGTTTATAAAAATCAAACCGCGCCTCTTATTGACTATTATGAAAAGGCTGGAAAGCTTTTAGTTATAGACGGTGACAAGACTATCGACGAAGTGTTTAGCGAGATAGTTTCTAAGCTTGGCTGATATGATTATAATTAAAACGGATAGAGAAATTGAACTTATGAGAGAGCCCTGTAAAGTCGTCAGAGACGTACTGCTTTTAGCAGGTCAAACCGTGAAAGCGGGAATGACGACGGGGGAACTCGATAAGATTTTACACGACTATATAACGTCTTGTGGCGCAAAGCCGTCTTTCCTCGGGTTGTACGGATTTCCCAAAAGCACTTGCATTTCGATAAACGAAGAGGTGGTGCACGGAATACCGGGCAATAGAGTTATAAAGGACGGGGACATCGTTTCCGTAGACGTTGGGGCGTGCCTCAACGGCTTTCACGGCGATGGTGCAAGGACGTTTTGTATAGGAAGCGTAACGCCCGAAAAGGAAAAACTCGTTAGGGTAACTGAAGAGTGTTTCTTTAAGGGTATTGAAGGCATAATGATAGGTAGCGCGCTGGGCGATATCGGTGCTCAAGTTGAAGAGCACGCTGTAAAAAACGGCTTTTCCGTCGTTAAAGCGATGGTGGGGCACGGTATCGGCAGACAGGTTCACGAAGACCCTGAAGTTCCCAACTACGGGAGAAGAGGTGTTGGCGTGAGGCTTAGGCGCAATATGGCGCTAGCCATTGAGCCCATGATAAATATGGGAACTTACCAAGTCGACATTGACGGGTGGGACTGTATTACGAGGGACAAGATGCCGTCAGCGCACTATGAAAACACGGTTGTTATAACCGACAACGGCGTTGAGATATTAACGCTGTAAAAACAAACTCTCGCGCCGAATCTGGTGGTACGGTGTAAACTTTAAGCCTTAAGGAAGAAGCGGGCGCGTGGGCGGTAGCAAGCAAAGCTTGCAAGCGATTATAAAAATGGAGGTAATAAAGAGTGTCTAAAAACGACGTTATTGAGGCTGAAGGCGTTATAGTCGAGGCTTTACCGAACGCTACGTTCAAAGTTAAACTCTCAAACGGCTTTATCATAACGGCATACATTTCGGGTAAGCTTAGAATGAATTACATTAAGATTATTCCGGGTGATGGAGTTAAGATAGAGATGAGTCCTTACGATTTAACCAAAGGCAGAATCGTATGGCGCAGTAAAAACTGATTTTTATAATCAAAAAATAATCGGAGGATAGAAAAATGAAAGTAAGACCATCAGTAAAACCTATGTGCGACAAATGCAGAGTCATCAGAAGAGAAGGCAAAGTTATGGTAATTTGTTCCAAGAACAAAAACCATAAGCAAAAGCAAGGTTAATTACTTCTTACAAACCAAACAACACTAAAAATAAATTATAAATTATTTAACTAATTTGGAGGGTTAAAAAAATGGCTCGTATTGCCGGTGTAGATTTACCAAGAGAAAAGCGTGTTGAAATCGGTATCACTTATATTTACGGTATCGGTAGACCGACCGCAACTAAAATTTTAAAAGCAACAGGAATTAATCCTGACACTAGAGTTAAGGATTTAACTGAAGAGGATGTATCTAAACTTAGAGAATACATCGAACACAACTATTCAGTAGAAGGTGAACTTCGTACTGAGGTTAACCTTAACATCAAAAGACTTATGGAAATCGGCTGTTTCCGCGGTGTAAGACACAGAAAGGGTCTTCCCGTAAGAGGTCAGAGTTCCAAGAGAAACGCACGTACCAGAAAAGGTCCGCGTAGAACAGTCGCTAAGAAAAAGACTGCATCTAAGTAAGAGGAGGGATAAGTTATTATGGCTAAAGCTACTACTAAAAAGCGTAGAGAACTTAAAAAAGTTGATAAAGGTCAGGTACACATCCAGTCTTCTTTCAACAATACCATCGTAACCGTAACCGATATGAACGGTAATGCAATTACCCAAGCAAGTGCAGGCGCACTCGGTTATAGAGGTTCGAGAAAAAGCACCCCGTTTGCTGCACAGCAAGCTGCTGAAGTTGCAGTAAAAGCTGCAATGGAACACGGCTTAAGATCTGCTGAAGTTTACGTAAAAGGTCCTGGTCAGGGCAGAGAATCAGCTATCAGAGCATTAGGCGTATGCGGTGTAGAAGTAACTCTTATTAAAGACGTTTCTCCTATTCCCCACAACGGTTGCCGTCCGCCTAAGCGTCGCAGAGTATAATAGGGAGGTAAATAGGAAATGGCTAAATATACAAACGCAAAATGTCGTTTATGCAGAAGAGCAGGATGCAAACTTTTCTTAAAAGGCGAAAAGTGCTATAAAACCGTTTGCCCGTTTGAACAAAGACCGGTAGCACCTGGTCAGCACGGCGCAGGCAGACACAAAGTTTCCGAGTACGGTACTCAGCTTGCTGAAAAGCAAAAGGCTAAGAGAATTTACGGCGTACTTGAAAAGCAATTCAGAGATTATTACGTTGAGGCTGATAGAATGAAAGGCGTAACGGGTGAAAATATGTTATCTCTTCTTGAGAGAAGACTTGATAACGTAGTATTCCGCCTTGGCTTTGCATCTTCTCGTTCGTCCGCTCGTCAACTTGTAACTCACGCACACTTTACCGTTAACGGTAAGAACGTAAACATTGCGTCTTATCAAATCAAGGTTGGTGACGTAGTTGCTGTTAAGGAAACCAAGAGAGGCAATAAATACTTTGAGGCGTTCAAACAAACTGAACATGCGAACAACGTTCCTAAGTGGCTTGAATTTGATGCTGAAAAACTCGAAGGAAAAGTAATCGCTCTTCCCACGAGAGAAGATATTGATTTACAGATTCAGGAACAAATGATCGTCGAGTTGTATTCTAAGTAATATAAGACGGTAATCTATAATTTAGGAGGTAAGTTTTCCATGATGGAAATTGAAATGCCTAAGATTTCGGTAGAAGAAAGCGAAGACAGAAGTTACTGTAAAATCGTTGTTGAGCCCCTTGAAAAAGGCTTTGGCATCACCGTAGGTAACTGCTTGAGAAGAACCTTATTGTCAGCACTTCCGGGCGCTGCAATTCAGGGTATCAAGTTCGCTCCGAATCTTGACGTTAAACATGAATTATCAACGATTAAAGGCGTTAAGGAAGACGTTGTTGAAATAATTCTCAACTTAAAGGCAGTAGCTTTAAAGACTACTACCACCGATATTGAGTTCAAAAAGGTATTAAACCTTAGAAAAGAAGGTCCTTGCGTAGTTAAGGCAGGGGACATTGAGCTCGATGCTGAAGTTGAGGTGTTAAATCCCGACCAGTACATTTGTACTGTTGATGAAGGCGGTATTTTAGACGTTGATCTTACTATCGGTAGAGGTAGGGGTTACAAGAGCGCTGATAACAACAAGACCGGTGAAATCGGTTACATTGCTATCGACTCTATTTACACTCCCGTATCTAAAGTTAGCTACAACGTTGAAAATGCAAGAGTTGGTCAAAACCTTGATAGAGATAGACTTATCTTAGAGGTTTGGACGAACGGTGCATTCACGGGTAAGGAAATCGTTTCCCTCGCTGCAAAAATCGTGCAGGAACACATTAGTATTTTCGTAAACCTTTCGGACGTTATGAGCGGTTTCGGCATCTTAGTTGCTCCGCCGACTGATCCGCTTCCGAAGATTTTGGAAATGAGCATAGAAGAAATGGATTTATCCGTACGTTCTTACAACTGTTTAAAGCGTGCTGGTATCCACACTATTGAAGATTTAACACAAAAGACCGAAGACGATATGCTCAAAGTAAGGAACTTGGGTAAAAAATCTCTCGATGAGGTGATTTTAAAACTCAACAGTTACGGTCTTAAATTAAAGGAACAGGAGGAATAATAAAATGCCGGGAAGAATGGGTTTAACTACTACTCAAAGAAAAGCAGTACTCAGAAATCAGGCTTCTAACCTTTTATGGTACGGAAGAATTGAAGTTACCGAAGGACACGTTCGTGCATTAAGACCTTACGTTGAAAAAATCATTACTTTAGCAGTAAACAGCTATGACGATACCGTTGAAACTACGGTTACTACTACTGATGCTAAGGGTAAAGAGGTTACCAAGAAGGTTATAAAAGACGGTCCTAAAAAGCTCAATGCTAGAAGAAAAATCATGAGCCTTACCTACGATTTGCAGTTCGTTAAAGAAAAGGGTGAATCCAAGGCTGATTTTAAAGCAAGAGTTAAAGGCATTAACCATCCGCTTATCGAAAAGATATTCAATGAAATCGCTCCCAAATACGCCGATAGAAAAGAAGAACTCGGCCAAGGTGGCGGTTATACCAGAAAATATCTTAAGGGTCAGCGCCGTGGTGATGCTGCGGAAGTGGCTATTGTTGAATTAGTATAAAAAATGCAGGCTTTTGCCTGCATTTTTTATATATTATTCTATTTATTTTAAATTAAGATTGACAAATTAAATTTAAAATAGTAACATTAAATAGTAATAAAATGTAAGCGCTTATGAGCGCGTAGTGAGGATAAAGTATGCAATACGAATTTATGGCAAATAGGTTAGAAAACATTCACTCCGATATCCGTGGCCCCGTATTTTTTAGGGCTCTTGAGATGGAGGCTGAAGGTCAAAAAGTACTAAAGCTCAATACTGGTAACCCCGCAGCGTTTGGTTTTAAAATGCCTGCGTCCGTTAAAAATCATATTCTTGAAAACGTTGAAAAATCTCTTGGCTACTGTGGCTTAAGAGGTATGCAAGCAACCTTGCAAGCAATTATGGATTACGAGGTTTCCAAAGGCGTTCCCGTAACCTCTACTAACGACGTATTCGTAACTAACGGCGTTTCAGAGGCGGCAAATATGCTCGCTACCGCTCTCGTAAACGAGGGTGACGAGGTGTTGATGCCTAATCCCGGCTATTCGTTATGGTCTAACTCCGTGCTCGCTGCAGGTGGCGTCCCCGTATTTTACGACTGTAATGAAGAGGACGAGTGGAATCCCGACATCGAAGATATTGAGAGGAAGATTTCTAAGCGCACTAAGGCAATCGTAGTTATCAACCCGAATAACCCCACCGGCGCTCTTTATTCCGATAAAATCTTGCTCCAAATCGCTGAGATTGCAAGAAAGAACGATATTATCGTATTCTCAGATGAAATTTACGATAGGCTTGTATTTGACGGTTTAGTTCACAACTCCTTTGCGAAACTCGCACCCGACCTTCCCATCGTAACCTTGAACGGCCTTTCCAAATCGCATTGCCTTTGCGGTTTAAGAAGTGGTTGGATAGTTCTCAGCGGTAAATGCAAAAAGATGGAAGAATTGCAAAAAGCTCTCGTAGTTTTAGCGTCCGTTAGACTTTGCTCTAACGCTTTAATGCAACTTATCGTTCCCACCGCGTTAAAGGACGTTGAGTACACTAAAGAAATGATTTCTCCGACCGGCAGACTTTTCCTTCAAAGAGAGGCTTGCGTTAATGCAATCAACGAGATTGACGGTTTGTCGGTAGTAAAGAATAAAGGTGCGTTCTATATCTTCCCGAAAATTGATACCGAAAGATATAACGTTACTAACGACAAAGAGTTTGCAAGAGGCTTACTTGAGGCAAAGAAGATTTTAATCGTTGCAGGCACGGGCTTTGGATACAAGACCCCCGACCATTTCAGAGTAGTTATGCTCCCTGAGCACCAAACTCTTAAAGACGCAATGTACGAAATCGGCGACTATCTTCAAACTCTTAAGAAGTAATCTCACTAAATAATAAAAATAATATATACAAATAATAAAAAAGTGTGGATAAATTCCACACTTTTTTTGTTTTAATTCTCAAGTTCGCTAAATAAAACTTTTGTTATCTTCGTACTGTTAAGGCTAAACTCCGTTCCGTTGCTGTGATAATATGCAACCAAGAACCCGTCTTTAACTTTGCAGATGGTGGGGTAGCAGTAATAATTCGAGCGGTCGTCTTCCAGATAATAGCAGTTTTTCTCAAACGCGTTGAAATCAATGTTTTTAAAGGTTAAAGACCTTCCGTCGTCACGACTGACAGCTATTGCAAAAGGAGTTCTTGCAACGCTTCCCCAAACGGGAGCGGTTTCATCGTTTGGCAACGGGTTGTAAACGGCAACGGTATATTTGCCAACTTTTTTAACCTTCATAGGTGAAACGGGCGACTTAAAATATTCGTTAGGAGTGGGTGTTTCAAAAGTTTTGCCACCGTCGGTTGAAAAAGTTTGGTATTGATAGCGAAGGGCAGTTCGAGCGTAAACCCACAAATCCCCGTTTTCAAATTCGTAAATTCCAGGTTCTTGAAACTTGGTGTAATCGTCAAAGGGAAAAGATATTTTAGTTTCAAGCATATCCCAAGTAAAGCCGTCGTCATCGGAATAGGCAAAATGGATTTCGCCGGGAGTAATATTTAAAACGTCGTATCCGTGATAAGCAAGTGGGATAATAATCCTTCCATTTTTTAAAACGGTTACTCTATCATTATTCATTATGTAATGGATAGTTTTATCCTTGCATATTCTTATGGGGTTAGACCAAGTTTCGCCGTTATCTTTTGACCTGACGAGGTGTGGAGTAGAGTTTATAGTGCCGTTATTTTCAGAGTAAACGCCGTAAAACATACCCAAATCGCCGTTATTAAAGATAATAAGGTTTGGTGAGTTGAGGTTTTTCTCTGATTCGCCAAGCTCTAAAAGAATTCTTTTTCCGTACCAAGTTTCCCCTTCGTCATTTGAATAATATGCAACTATTCTTGCGGGGGCGTGGTCAACGCGAGAGCCTGCAAAAAATTCGCAAAGCGCAAACATTAACGTTCCGTTATTTAATCTTATAATAGTTCCTTCGCCGTTTCTTGCAATTTCATTTGAAGTTGGCAAAAATAAAACTTGTTTACCGATTTTTTTCATTTAACACTTTTTTGATTATTCATTGTAAAATAGGCATTTAAACGCAGATTTATCGTTGATTTTACCTTCGATATAAACGCCGTTATCAACTTGCTTTTTATAAATTTTTATCTCGTTATCAAGATAGCATTGAGAAATAAAGTGGATTTCAAAGGCGTTGTAGTTTAAGCTGTTAAACTCTTCAGGCGTAAAGGTGTTGAGCGCCATTTTTGAGTAAACTACGTTGTTAACGTGCCCGTTTACGTCAATATCGGAATATCCAGCTTTATAAGTATATGAGTAGTCTTCCTCGCAAACTTCCTCTCTCAGTCTTAAAAACGGAGAAACGCTTGCACGCTCTTCAATATGAGGCATATCGGCGGGGTAGGAAACGGTGTCAAGCCGTCTTAAACCCATAGTGTCAAAGTCGAGTACGCACCACTCGCTTGAGCCGTTAATTTCGCCGTTTTCGCCCGATATTTTATAATCTCTGATAAATCTAACGGCTTGAGGCTTTATGGGCCATGTAGAAAGGGTTACAGCGTCGTGCTGGCGAATTTTACCCGTCTTTTTAAACTTCACCTTGGAAATTACCCAAAAGGCGTTAGAACGCTCTTTAAGCGTTTTATAGTCTGTTTCAAGCTCAACTGCGTGTTCGGTAGCAAGGTCTTGGAAAAAGTTAAGTATAGCGTCCGTTCTCAAAGTTTGCGTATCGTCACAATGAGAGGCGTAGATTAAAGTGTCAAGCTTTAAGTTGTTATTCATATTTCACCTTGTTGTCAACGTTATCTCTAAAATTCTTCGGTGAGTATCCAACGAGCTTTTTAAATAGTTTTGAAAAGTAAGACGCGTCCAAATATCCCACCTTTTCCATAATGATATTTATCGGCAAATCCGTGTTTTCAAGTAGGCGTTTTGCCTCTTCTATTTTTTTAATGGAAAGGTATTTAATCGGCGTATAGCCCGTTTTTTCTTTAAATTTCTTTATAAAATGGTTGCCAGAACAGTTGAATTTTTCAGCTAAAAAATCGAGGGTAAATTGCTCGGTGTAGTTATCGTTGATAAACTCGATAGCCTTGTCAATATTATCAACGTAAGAAGGCATTTTTTGCGGTAACGATTTATCAAAGAATATTGCCACGAGTTCAAATATCATAGACGAGGTTTTCAAACTCCTAAACGGCTCTGAAAGGTCGCCGTGCCTAATAACTCCGTTAATAATATCAAGCGCGCCTTGTAGATTTGAAAGCTTTATCTTTACGGGTGAGGTGTATCCGGAAAAATATTCGGAAACGCCTTGTTTCATAGCAAAGTGTATCCAACTTTTTTTAACGAATTTGATATCGGTTAACCTTGCTGAATGCATGACGTTAGAGGGGATAAGCACCATATCTCCCTCGCGTGCAGTAAAACTAACGCCACCGCCCTCAACGAAAATTTCGCCTTTTTCTATAACGTAAATCTTATTGTCTGGAATAACTACGTTAGACCAGTTCCAGTTGTTTTCAATCGTAGAGATTGAACCGAGTGTATATTTGCACGAAATAAATGGATTCATAATATTTATTTTAACCTTTTACCACTTATATTGTCAAGTGATTTTGTACAAAAGCAAAGTGAAAAAATACAAGGATAATTTTTGCTAAACGATTGTAATTATCGTGCTAAAATGTTAAAATTTAATTATGATTATATTTGATTTATATCCCAACGGAAAAACTAAAGCGGTAACCTTTTCTTATGACGACGGGTCGAAAAACGATTTACGCCTTGTAGACACGTTTGATAAGTACGGCGTAAAAGCTACGTTTAATCTCGTTAGCGCTTGGATAGATGCGAGCGATAATTTTTTAAATAAAGCGGACGTTTTAGAAATTTCTAAAACTCACGAGATTGCAAATCACACAAAGCATCATCTTTGGAATGAGAGAATTCCTATTGACCAAATGGTATCCGAGGTGGTTGAGTGTAAAAACGACCTTGAAGATATAATCGGCAAATCGGTTAGGGGCTACGCGTATCCAAACGGAAAGTACAACGATGAACTCTTAGCGCTTTTAAAGGGCTTAGGCGTAAGCTACGCACGTACTGCCGCTCAGCTTAGAACTTTTGCTCACCCCGAAAACTTCTTGCTTTGGTCTGGCACTTGCCATCATGACAATGCTGTGGGGGATGCTAAGAACTTTATCAAACTCACATCGTACGGCAAACTCCCCGTCTTTTACGTGTGGGGGCACAGCCACGATTTTGAGCGCAAGGGCAACTGGAACGCGTTAACCGAAACGCTCGAAATTTTAAAGGAAGATAACACCATTTGGTATGCAACGAACATCGAGCTTTACGAGTATTTAACTGCTATAAAACAGCTTAAAATCTCTCATGGAGAAAAATCAGTATACAATCCGTCGTGCATATCAGTTTATGCCACCGTTGATGGAAAAGCGGTTGAGTTTAAACCCGGTTTAACTTTACTATAATGAAAAAACTAATATCAATTTTGACTTTAATTATATGTATTTTTTGTTTCCCCGCTTGTAAACAAGGCGGGGAAAATTTAAGTGTTTACGCGCCTGACGGCGCGCCTGCGCTCGCCTTGTCTTACGCTATGGAAACCGTTGACGGCGTTGATTTTAACGTTGTTGGAGCGGAGGTTATAAAGGCTAAGGTTACGGGTGAAAGCCCCGTTGCAGACGTTGCTATCGTTCCTATAAACGTGGCGTCTTTATACTTAGGTAGTGGTGATGTGTATCAAGCGCTCGGCGTTGTAACGCACGGCAATTTTTATTTTTTAAGCGAGGGTGAAGAAACTCTCACTCGCGAAAATTTAAGTGGCGCAATAGGTAAAACTATAGGCGTTGTTCAGTTACCTAATATACCTGGGCTTGCATTAAAAGTGGCGTTATCTGAGCTTGGAATTTCCTATAAAGAGCTTATAAACGGTGAAACTGCCGATAGCGATAAGGTTAATTTGCTTGCGATAAAGCCAACCGAGATAGGTCAGCTTTCGTGTGAATATTATCTTGCCCCGTCGCCCGTGGCGGACGGAAAAGCGAGAGATTTGGGCTTGAATTTTTTTGGAAGTTTGCATTCTCTCTATGAGGGTAACAGTTTTCCTCAAGCGATGTTAGTTGCCAAAAAGAGCGTAATTTCTGACAATTTTGGAAAGGTAAAATCAATAGTTAACGCTTTAAGTTATAGCGGTGAATTTTTAAAGATTGAAAACAAAACTAAAATCTTTTCCCTTATAAACGGTAATTTAGAAAACGGCTTAACGCCTACGTACAATCAAAACAACTTTACCGAAAAAGCGATTGAGAGGGCAAATATTAACTTTGTTTCCTCGCCAAATTGTAAATCTAAGGTGATAGAGTTTTTACAAAGGGTAAAAACGGTTAACTTTAGCGCGGTTAACGTTTTTGAAGAAAAGTTTTTCTATACGGGAGCGTTTTAATGGCTAAAAAGACGGCGTACTCGCTCGGCGGAATACTCTTTATTTTCGCCACCTGGTTAATTTTATATATAACGGTTAAAAACCAAGTGGTAATTCCGTCTCCCTTAAAAACTATTAAGGAGGCACTTTTGTTGTTTACAAAAGGGTATTTTTACTCGGCGCTTTTCAACACGCTTTTAAGGGTTATAATCGCATTTATAATATCGTTTATATTAGCGGTTATAACGGCAGTTTTAAGCTGTAAATTTAGCGCTTTTGCAGGGGTGTTTAACGTGGTGATTGCCGTGCTTAGAAGTCTTCCTACACTTGCGATTTTGCTCGTAATTTTAGTGCTTTCAGTAAGCCGTACCACCGCGCCTGTGGCAGTGTGTTTTTTAACGCTGTTTCCCCTTTTACACACGGGCGTTTATTCGGCGATTTCAGCCGTTTCTAAAGAGCAAATAGAGATGTGCAAGGTGTATAAAGTTCCCTTTAAAAAACAGGTTTTCAACTTGTATTTGCCAAGCGTTTTGCCACCCCTTTGTTTAGACGTTTCATCGGCGTTATCGTTTGGAATAAAGCTTACCGTTTCGGCGGAGATTTTAGCGAGTGTTTACGGCAGTATCGGGGGGTTAATGTACGAGGCGAGCATCTATAGCCCAACTATGCTTTTCGCCCTTGCTATCGCAGTTTGTATAATAGGCATAATCATTGAAGTTATCGGAAAATTTGCATTTGAAAAGGCGGGTAAGAGATTGAGATGAAAATTGATAATTTGACCGCCGTATACGGCGATAAAAAGGTTTTAGATAACTTAAACGTTGAGTTCAAAGAAGGGCAAATCACCTGCGTTCTCGGGCATTCCGGCGCTGGCAAAACTACGTTACTTAAGTGCATTGCAAACCTTAAAGATTACGAGGGTATAATCGAGGGGGAAAGCCCGTCTTTCGTATTCCAAGAACCAAGGCTTATAGATGGAATTACCGTTTATAAAAACCTCTCGCTCGTAGGCTTATCGGATAGTGATATTTTAAGTGGACTAAAAAGCCTTAACATGCTTGATAAAATGAACGAATATCCCAAATCTCTTTCGGGTGGCGAGAGGCAGAGGATTAACTTTTTGCGCGCCCTTTACTATCCGTCTAATACCATTTTGATGGACGAGCCGTTTTCCTCTTTAGATATAGGCTTAAAGCTGTCGCTTATAAACGATTTTATATCTATTTGGAAAGAGAAAAAGCAAACGGTGATTTTCGTAACGCACGATATTGAAGAGGCTCTACTTCTTGCCGAGCGAGTGCTCGTTATAAAGCAGGGCAAAATAGCGTTTGATACGCTAATTGAAGATGAATTTCCAAGAGAGTATTATGGCAATGAGAAGATGAGAAAACTTTTGCTTTCCCACCTCTTGTAATCGTTTACAAATGGCTTAATATTTGTTATAATAACTAAGACTAAACTATTAAAGGATAAAACAATGGCAGGACAACTTAGAGAACTTCCCACCTCCGTTAAAAAATTAAGGCGCGAGGTATTTCGCGAGGTTGCGAGGGTTGCGTATGATACCGCGCCCGAAAAAATAAACGACGCTATCGAGGCAATTCCCTACAAGATAACGCCGACTGAAATTCCTCGTTTTTTCGAGAGTATTTATCGTGAAAGAGCGATTGCGTCGGAGCGCGTAAGGCTTGCTATGGGCATGAGTTTACGCCCGTCGGATAAGCCCGTGCATATTACCGATGGCTTGGACAACAGTAATATTTCCGATAAGTACTACGAGCCACCCTTGATGCAGGTAATACCTTCTGCTTGCGATAAGTGCAAGGATAACGTTTACGAGGTTTCCGATCAATGTAGAAATTGCGTTGCTAAAGCTTGCGTTGCAGCTTGCCCTAAAGACGCAATCTCCTTTGTTGACGGCAGGGCGGTTATAGACCAAGAAAAATGCGTTCATTGTGGAAAGTGTAAGAAAGCTTGCCCGTACGACGCTATTGCGCATAAGGTTCGCCCCTGTTCCTCCGCTTGTGGCATAAAAGCAATCACTACCGACGAACTTGGTAGAGCTAAGATAGATAACGACAAGTGCTTGGGTTGTGGGCAATGCATGGTAAGCTGTCCGTTTGCGGCTATTGCCGATAAATCTCAAATTTTCCAAATGATACAAGCCATTAAAAAAGGCGATTACGTTGTTGCTGAAATTGCACCTGCAATCGTTGGTCAGTTTGGTGGTGACGTTACTATCGCAATGATAAAGGGCGCGCTTTTAGACCTTGGCTTTAAAGAGGTTCACGAAGTTGCAAGCGGTGCGGATTTCGCATGCTCAACGGAGGCTCACGCCTACGTTAACGAGGTTGTATCAGGGAAACTTCCATTCCTTTTAACTTCGTGCTGTCCCAGCTGGGCGATGCTTGCAAAAAAGCAATTCCCAACTCTTATCGACCAAGTTTCGCAAGCGCTCACTCCCATGGTTGCAACTGCGAGAAAGATAAAGCAAAAAACTCCTGAGGCAAGGGTTGTATTTATAGGACCTTGCGCTGCTAAAAAGCTCGAGGCGTCGCGCATGAGTGTTAGGAGTGACGTTGATTTCGTTATCACCTTTGAAGAGCTTTCCGGTATTTTCGAGGCGAGGGAAATCGACTTTGAAAAGTATAGAGGCGAAAGGTCTATTCACGAGGCGACTGGCGCAGGTAGAGGCTACGCCATAGCGGGTGGCGTTGCGAGCGCTATTGAAAAATGCGTTAAGGAATATTACCCCGGCGTTGAGGTTAAAATAGAGCACGCAGAGGGCTTAGAAGAATGTAAAAAAATGCTCCTTCTTGCAAAGGCAGGCAAGAAGAACGGGTGCTTGATAGAGGGCATGGGTTGCCCCGGCGGTTGCGTTGCGGGCGCTGGAACGAACATTTCTATAGCCAAGGCAACGGGCGAGGTTGAAAAGGTTGTTAGCACATCAACAAAGCCTATTCCTCCAAAAGATTTATACGAGATAGACTTGCCGTAATCGGCAATAAAAAAGCACGGTTAGACCGTGCTTTTTTGTTTGTTTAATTAATCGGGTAAAACGTCGTTAGCGTGTTTTTCAAGCCATTCGAGGCAAACTTTATAGCCCTCGTGATCAAGGTCAGCCATAGTGTTGGTGTGAAGGCATATACCGTCAACTTCTTTATTCTTGAGAAGTTCGTAGTATCTGTCAAGTTGCCAAGCAACTTCCTTGGGGTCAGCCTTTTTATTGTCGCCAAAATTGTAAAGATAAAGTCCGAGAATTCTCTTCTTGCCTTCCGTCTTTTCCTTATAAATTTTAAATCTCTCTTCAAACTTCCAAAGGTTAGATTCGCCCATGGTCCAAAGCATAATGCCGTCAAACGGCTCAATGTATGGCCAGAACTCTTTATCCTTTTCCTCGTCAACGCCAAACTCGTCGATGTATAAAACCATCCACATATCTAAACGGCGGTCACAGTTGTTGTGTAAGATATCAGCGGTTTTTCTAATGTTTTCAATGGGGAAGTTCTTGTATCTTCCGCCTGCGATAAAGTCATCGAAAACACCGCAAGTAATATTCTTAAATTCCTTAGCTTCTTCAACGAGTTCCTGAGCAAACTCAGGGTTTACGCCAGCGCCTTTTAACGATACACCGTCGTTATCTCTAAGCAAGTCCCAGCCAACTCTTTGCATGGGCTTGAAAGAAATGTTGTATTGACGGCGGTTTACCTTAGTACCGGCAGGAACCATGAAAAGACCGGTACAATCAAGTAGCATTGCGCCTTCAAGCGGTGTCATACGAGAAAGTTCGGTGTTGCCGTACTCGTTGTAATACTTTCCTTCCGGGTGAGCCCAAAGCCATAATTTATCTTTTAAAGTAGTCATTATAAATCTCCTTTATATTTGTGTTTTATCACACATATTTTGTACAACAATTATATACCTATTAAATTTGCTTGTCAATAGTGTTTTTATAAAAAACAGCGTAAAATTTCAAGCGACCAAAAAATTTTAATTATGGTGTTAAAATGCTTGTAAAAAGGGGGAGGATATGCTATAATTATTACAAATAATTATTAATATCTATTCGGAGTTTCTGTTACTGACGGATAATTATGGTTTACCATAGTGGAGCAGAAATGTTAACAATCGTTTGATTGAGCCGACCGTCTGGGCGTACTTCTTTTTCATCTGTAAAAGGATAGTTACGCTCATTTTTATTTTTTTAACGCGGATTTAATATGAGTTTTAAGGAGATTTTATGAAAAAAGTAGCAATTATAATGGGTAGCGATAGCGATTTACCTATCGTTGAAAAAGCTGTAAACGTACTCAAAGATTTCGGTGTTCCGTTCGAGGTTCACGTGTATTCCGCACACAGAACGCCTGAAGAGGCTGGTGCGTTTGCTCAATCTGCTAAGCAAAACGGCTTTGGCGTAATAATCGCCGCAGCTGGTATGGCGGCTCACCTCGCTGGCGCGCTTGCTGCAAGAACGACTCTTCCAGTAATAGGAATTCCTTGCAAGTCCTCCGCGCTTGACGGAATGGATGCACTCTTATCAACAGTTCAAATGCCCACGGGAGTTCCCGTTGCAACGGTGGCGATAAACGGCGCTGGCAACGCGGCTTTACTTGCCGTTCAGATGCTTGCTTTATCTGATGACGGCTTAGCTAAAAAACTTGAGGATAAAAAACAGAGCGATAGAGTTAAAGCTTTGGAAAAGGACGCTAAAGTTGTTGAAACTTTTAACTAATAAATTTTATTTAAATTTTTAAATTAAGGAGAAATATTTATGGAAAACAAACTTGTTTATACCGGTAAGACCAAAAACGTATATGCACTTGAAAATGGCAACTACTTATTAAAGTTTAAAGATGACTGCACGGGTAAGGACGGCGTGTTTGACCCGGGTGAAAACTCCGTTGGTTTGACTATTGACGGTGTTGGTGACGTTAATCTTCGTATGTCCATCTACTTCTTTGAAAAAGTAAATGCCGCAGGTATTAAAACTCACTACGTATCCGCTAATCTTGACGACACTACTATGGAGGTTTTACCTGCAAAGCCGTTCGGAAAGGGCTTAGAGGTAATTTGCCGTCACAAAGCGGTTGGTAGTTTCTTGCGCCGTTATAGCGATTACATCGAAGAGGGTGCTGATCTTCCCGCATACGTTGAGACCACCTTTAAAAACGACGAGAAGGGCGATCCGTTAGTTACTAAGGACGGGCTTATTGCTCTTGGTGTTATGACTGACGCTCAGTATGAAGACGTTAAGGTTATGACCCAAAAAATTACCAAAATCGTAGCTGACGACCTTAAGGAGAAAGGACTTATCCTTTACGATATCAAGTTTGAATTCGGTTATGATAAAGACGGTCAAGTTATGCTTATTGACGAGATTGCGTCCGGCAATATGAGAGTTTACAAAGACGGTAAGTATATCGACCCGATGACTTTATCTAAATTATTTTTCGCATAAGGCTTGAGTTTAAAAAGGAGGAACTAAAATGGGAGGCTTTTTCGGGGCAGTTGGTAAAACGGATGTTATATCGTCGGTGTTTTACGGAACTGATTACCACTCACACCTAGGTGTTAAACGCGGTGGTATTGCTGCATACAACGAAGAAGACGGGCTTCAAAGGGAAATTCACAACATTGAAAATTCTCCCTTTAGAACTAAGTTTGCAGATATTTTTGATGATATGTCGGGTTGTTCGGCTATCGGTTGTATAAGCGATTCCGACCCTCAACCACTTCTTATCCGTTCAAAGCTCGGCAAGTACGCCATTTGCATAATAGGCAAAATCAACAATGCGGAAGAACTTATCAAAGAGTATCTCGACGAGTATGGTGGGCATTTTGATACGCTTTCGGGTAGCAAGGTGAACCTCACCGAGCTCGTTACCGCACTCATAAATCACAAAGACAGTTTTGCCGAGGGCATTAAGTTTGCTCAAAGCGTTATTGACGGAGCTGCGTCCATCTTAATTTTATTAGACAACGGCAACATCATTGCCGCACGCGATAAGTTTGGTAGAATACCCGTACTCGTTGGTCGCGGGGAGGACGGATACTGCGTTACCTTTGAATCCTTTGCCGCTTACAAGCTCGGATATAAAATCGAGCGCGATTTAGGTCCTGGTGAGGTCGTTGAATTGACGGCTGACGGGGTTAACGTTTTAGTTGAGCCTCAAAAAGAAATGAAGGTTTGCTCTTTTCTTTGGACGTATTATGGATACCCTGCCTCTTGCTATGAGGGCGTTAACGTAGAATATTCTCGCTACAGAAACGGCGAGATTATGGCAAGTGACGAACTTGAGGAAATTAAAAATTACAACATAGATTACGTTGCGGGCGTTCCAGATTCCGGCACACCCCACGCTATAGGTTATGCAAGAGAGAGCAAAATTCCCTTTGCTCGCCCCTTTATAAAATACACGCCTACTTGGTCGAGGAGCTTTACTCCTGCTAAGCAATCTGAAAGAAATAAGGTTGCAAAGGCAAAGTTACTCCCCGTAGAACATTTTATCGACGGAAAGAACCTCTTGTTTGTTGACGATTCTATCGTTAGAGGAACTCAGCTTAAAGGGACTGTTGATTTCCTCTATGAAAACGGAGCGAAAGAAGTTCATATTCGTTCGGCTTGTCCACCTATCTTCTATAGCTGTAAGTATTTAAACTTTACACGTTCCACCAACGAAATGGAACTTATTGCAAGGAGCATAATAGTTGAGCTTGAGGGCGAAGAGGGTTTAAAATATATCCCCGAATACGCTGACGGAAAGACCGAACGCGGTAAAAACCTCAGAAAGAAAATGGCTGAAAAATTCCATTGCAAAACTATAGACTTCCAGTCTCTCGAAGGGCTTTGCAAATCAATAGGTATAGATAGGTGCAAGTTGTGTACTTATTGTTGGAACGGCAAGGATTAAGCCGTTATTTGCGTCGCAATACTGCGTTTCTGCTTAGTGTTTTGACTTCGACAACCAAAAAGGTTAGTCTCATCCAAAACACGTCGCGAGCCTTGTCTTGCTTGCAACTAACGTCTTAGTATTTAAACCGTTATTTTGGGCATTATGCGTCGTTTCTGCTCGAGTGATAGACTTCGTTGACCAAAAAGGTTAGT
>JAFQEV010000004.1 GCA_017398825.1 Clostridia bacterium | reverse complement strand
TTTGTATGCATAGAAAGAGTCTTTCTTGTACTTTCTATCCATAGTAACTAAACCCTTGTGGTTTTGACCGTTTTCACCGCCCTCTGCTCTCGCGTCCGCGCCAAAGTCAAACATATTCCAAACGTGAGTAGCCCAAATGTACTTGCGAGTGAAAAGCTGTTTGATGAGTTCTTCGTGATAGAACGATTGATATTCCTCGGTATAGTCGCCCTGCTTGGGATCGGAGGTGTGCCAGTTAAGAGCCTCACAGCCGTACTCGCTAACGCCGATGGGAAGTTTGGGGAATTTTGCGTGGAAATTATCAAACCAAGGTCCGTTCATAGAGGTGTCACCACCGTACCAACCGAAATAGTGATTGTAGGAAACAACGTCGGGTATCTGAACGTAAGGCTCGTCAATGCCACACATAGAAACGCAAGCCATGGTAGTCAAACGCGTTTTGTCTAACTCGTGGCAAAGGTCGTTTAATACGTGGTGATTGTCAATAAGGTCAGGGTCTTTAGGTCCGCCCATAGTAATTTCGTTAGAAAGACCCCAAACTACGATACTTGCGTGATTGTAGTTTTGGTAAATGAGTTCTTTCATTTGGCTGATAGTGTTTTCTCTACCACCTGCCATATGCCTTGAAATGTATGGAATTTCAGCCCATACTACCATACCTCTCTCATCGCAAAGGTCGTAGAAATACTGGTCGTGCTGATAGTGAGCAAGGCGGATTGTGGTCGCGCCTACCTCACAGATTAAATCCATATCCTCTTCGTGATGCTCAGGGAGCAATGCGTTGCCCACTCCAAGCCTGTCTTGATGGCGAGAAACACCTCTTAACGGGTATTCTTTGCCGTTTAAGATAAAGCCGTTTTCGGGGTCGATTTCAAACGTTCTACAACCGAAACGAGCGCTAACTTCGTCAACAACCTCACCGCCTCTTATAATCTTTGCAGTTGCGGTATAAAGATAGGGGTCAATTCTACCGTTCCAAAGGTGAACGTTTGCAATTTTAGCGTTGTATACAGTTCCGTCCTCCTCGCTTTCTAAAACGGCTTTGCCCTCTTTATCTAAAATGGTGAATAAAACCTTGTCCCCATCTTTTTTCTCGGTGATATAAACTTCGATTTCAACGTCAGCATCGTCACCATTTACGGTGGGAGTTACCTTTATTGCGTTAGAACCGTAGTAATCAAGGTCAAAGTGAGTTTCGGGAACGCCTATAAGATATACGTCACGATACAAACCGCCGTAGAAGGTAAAGTCTGCCTGTTGAGGATATACGGTGGAGTTGGGAGCGTTATCAACTACGATAACGAGGTTGTTTTCATCTTTTATACCCGCAGTCAAATCCACTCTCCAAGTAGAAAAACCACCGTCGTGATGAGCGAGCTTTTCGCCGTTAAAATAAACGTCAGCCGAAGAGTTTGCACCTCTTATTTCAAGGTAAACCTTATCACCCTCGGGAAGTTCGCTTTTTAAAATCTTCTTTGCATACGTTGAAGAGCCTCTAAAATAATCGTTTCCGCCGTCTTGCCCGTCAAGAGCGTTCCAAGAGTGAGGAAGGTTAACGAGTTCACCACCCTCAACTAAAACGTCGGAATTGTCTTTTGTAAATAACCAGTTTTCGTTAAGCTTAATAACTTTTCTCACGATTTTTTCTCCTATACTTTTAAATTAGGTGCTCAGCCAAAAAAGACGGAGCACCTTGCTTTTGATAATTATTCTGCAACCTCAGCCAAAGGTTTTGCATTTCTTTCAGCGAGTTCCTCGTTCATCTTAGCAAGGGTCTTCTTGTCAAGGTTGTAAACGAGCGCTACGCCAACGAATTGAAGTATTGCGCTGAAGAGGTAAAGTGCTGCTACGAGCCAACACATATTGTGTGCAGTTTGGAAGGACTGACCTTCAGTTCCGAGCTTAGATACGTAACCGAGTGCACCCATAAGGAGCAATACGATAGAAGGACCTACGCCCTGAGCAAACTTACGGAAGAATGAGTGGAGGGAGTATACCGTACCCTCTTCTCTCTTGCCAGTCTTCCACTCGTTGTAATCGATAGCGTCAGCCATGAACGCCCAAGATACGCAAGTGTAAACGCCCATACCGATACCGAAGATTGCAAGACCTAATACGTAGATAACTAAAGCAATATCAGTATTTTTGATAATGGGGAATATAAACATTACTAAACCGCCAACGAGCGATACTAAAGTACCTACGACGGACGCCTCTTTCTTACCGTATTTTTCAACAATCTTCTTGATGAACGGCATGAAGAAGAGCATGGGCACAAAGCCGATTGCCATTACTAAACCGGAAAGGTCTGCGTTGCCAAAGTAGGTTGCAAACATAATGGTGTTCGCGGTAGTTGCAGATTGCATACCTAAGAACATACCAACCGCTGCGATAGTTGCGCCTACTGCAGGGCGGTTTTTAAAGAAGTTGCCAAACGCCTTGAATACGTTGAACTTTTCAACGGACTCGTTAGTCTTTACGGAGTTCTCGTCAACGCGGATAGTAATCTTTTTAATCATAAATATGAACGCGATAAAGCCGAGAACACCCATGATAAGAGCGGCAAGGAATACTCTTCCACCAAGGAGTTCTTGAACTGCTTTTCCGGTTTCGGGGTTTTTAACAACCTCGCCGGTAACCGCGTCGATTTTATCTTTCCAAATAAGCATGGGAAGGATAATGCTGGGAACGATATTGCCGAGCATCGAACCGATAGAACGCCAAGTAGAAAGCTGAGCTCTCTCACCTGCGTTTTCAGTAACGAGCGAAAGCATTGAACCATAGGGAACGTTTGCAATCGTGTAGCACGCGTCCCAAATAATATAGCCTACGATAAAGAGCACAGCTTTGAGCCATACTGCAGCGTTGGGAACGGGTATGAATACCAAAGCGCCCGCAACGAGAAGACCACACGCACCTATAAAGATATAAGTTTTGAACTTACCCATCTTGTACTTTCTCTTATCAGCGTCAATCATAGAACCGATAATAGGATCGTTAATAGCGTCCCAAATCTGAACTACGAGCAATAATGCCGCTAACAATCCAGTTTCAAGCATCATGTAAACGAGCCAGAAAGTTTGCACCGTGCTTTTTAAAGCAAAGCTCATGTTACAGCCGAAGTCACCAGCTGCATACGCAAGCTTGTCAAGCATACCAAATTTACGCTTGCCGTTTGCGTCAAGTTGAATTTCCTTTTTCATAAATTACTCCTTTGTAAATTTATTGTACTCGTCCGTCACAGCGCGCAGTAAATTGTTCTATTTATATTTTACCTTATTTAAACTCTCAATGCGAGTATTTTTTTAATGTTTTTTTGTAACATTTTAATGTTTTTTTGAGTTTTCGATTGTTTTCGACTTATTTTAATGGTATAATTAGCGTATGGAAAGAAAATCTGAATTTTTATTTTTAAAAGAGGTTTTGAAAAAGAGCCACGTAAACTTAGAAGTTTACGAGAAAGAAAGTTTTTTAAGCGCGCTAAATTGTAATGAGGTTAAAGATATTTTCAACAACTTTGAATTCGAGCGCCAAACGGTAAGCGGGCTTTTACCCAAAAGTCTTTATAAGGTAACCGACGCGTTTGAGCGCTGTTATTACTATGCTCTATCAACAAACAGCGAGAGCTTTATAAAGATAGGGCCTTTTTTAGCGGAAGTTCCACCGAGGGATAAAATTGCGAAAATAGGCGCAGAAAACGGCGTTTCTTTAGAAAAGCAAAAATATCTTTACGAGTATTACGACGGGCTTAAGGTGATTTCCCCTGCAAGCACCCTCTCGCTTGCGATAACAACTTTTTTTGAGATGCTTTGGAATTCCTCCGATTATCGAGTTGAAATTATTGACCAAAAAAACTCAGTAGTAACAGCGAGAGCGAATAAGCTTAGTTCAAACGAGGAACTAACCGATTCGCTTATAAACATAAAAGCGCTTGAACAAAGGTATGCGTTTGAAAACGAGATGATGAGAGCGGTTTCCCTCGGAAGACCGAGCGTGGTAAACGCATACTCCTCCGCATTTTCGGTAAACGCGTTTGAAAAGCGAACTTCCGACCCGCTTAGAAACGCCAAAAACTACGGCGTTATTATGAACACGCTTTTGAGAAAAGCGGCGGAAAACGGAGGCGTGCACCCCTTTTATCTCGACCAAATTTCTTCAAGCTTTGCAAAGGACATTGAAAGTTGCTCTTCCACCACCGAATCCGTACTTTTAATGCCCAAGATTTTAAACGCGTACTGCAACTTAGTTAGAGAACACTCTATAAAAAACTATCCCCTGATTGTTAAAAATACCATTTTAATAATAGATTCCGACTTATCTTCCGACCTATCTCCCAAAATTTTAGCGTCGGCACAAAACGTCAGCCTTGGATATTTATCCTCGGCATTTAAAAAAGCGACGGGCGAAAGCCTTTGCGAATACATTAGAAAACGCCGAATTGAGCACGCCGTTTATCTTTTAAAAACCACGAATTTACAAATTCAAACGATAGCGTCAAAGTGTGGAATAGTTGACGTTCAGTACTTTTCCAAGCTTTTTAAAAGGCAAACGGGCGTATCCCCCACCGAATACAAAAAACGAATATAATTTATCACACAAAAAAAGAGCCAAATCGGCTCTTTTTTTTGAGTGTCTAAAATTTTAATATCATTATTAACAGGGTTTTTATTCCGGCTTAATTTGATAATGATAATACTCTACGCCGTCAAGCGTTTCTTTGCCTAAATTGTTATAAATCACGCTGTAAATATTCGGCGTTACAACTATATCAGCTCGAATATACACGTCCATTGCATACTGCAATAATTCACCAAAATCGTAAGGCTCACCATATATAGTCCCGTTTACAACATAATCAGAGTTAATTATCATTGTTTTAAGGTTAACACAACCATTAAAAGCGGAAGAGTCCAGTCTAGTTACACTTTCGGGAATAACTATTTCCGTTAAACCAATGCAAGCACCGAAACTGCCTATACTTGTTACGCTATCAGGAATTGTGATTGATGTAAGTTTACTACAATCATCGAAGACCCAATAACCTATATTCCTTAATTGACTATTTTCTTCAAACGTTACCGTTTTAAGTGAATCACAACCACTGAACACTCTAGTGCCTATGCTCGTTACACTGTTTGGAATTGTTATACTCGTGATATAATTACATTCATTGAACGCATTATCATCTATACTCGTTACACTATTTGGAATTGTTATGCTCGTAATTGAAGAATAATAGAACGCACCATAACCTATGTTCGTTATGCTATCGGGAATTGTTATATTTGTAAGATAACACTCAGAGAACGCATGATCGCCAATAGCTTTAACCTCAACGCCTCTATAAATAGAAGGAATTTTTACTTCCCTTGCATTACCCGTATAAGCCGACACCTCATATCCTTGTAGGCTTTCACTATATTTATACGTCAAACACTTTGCAGAATCTACATACTGCGCGTATAACGTATAGTTGCCAAGTTCGGTTATCGTGGTAATTTCATTTTCGCCAGCCTCATCTGTAGTCCATTTTACAAAACTTTGTGTGCCCGTGCCTCGCGGAGTTTGCAACACGTACGGTAAATTATAAACAGCATAACTATTTCTAACGTGCTCACCTGACAATTGCCCACCGTTCAAATTATACGTTATGGTATAAATAATAACAGAAATCTTCGCATCTATACGCATATTCTCTGTAACGGTAACCGTCTCACCTGCTTGTTTTATTTGCCCGTTAACATCCCAACCGTTAAACGTGTATCCCTCTAGTTCAAATACAGGCAATTCCAAAACGCTATTCCCCTTAACTGTGACCGTTTCAGGTAATTTTAACGTATCACAATGAAAGGTCACGTCGTAGAAGACCTCAGCGTTATTCCCAGAATTTTCATTATTAGAACTGCTGTCTCCACTCGAACTGCCGTTGCCGTCCGTGTTATTCCCAGAGTTTTCATTATTAGAATTGTTGCTCGAGTTTTCTTCTTGCAAATATCCTTCTTTTATAAAATCATAACTTGAAAATTCCGTCCACTGCACTTGCAAGATATTGCCGTCACTCGTTATGCTCATAGTATATTTATTGTTCCACGGATGATTAGAAAACTCATATACGGTATAGCCGTTTATCTTATAATCTAATCTTACATAGCCTGTTACTTCATAACTTGTGTTCGGAATCAACATATAACCCCAACCTTCCCGATAACACGCGTTACCATTGTACGTATATTCATTTTTATCAAAATCAATTTCAAAATAACTTACTTCACCTTGACTGTTCGTATAAATATATTTTACTGTGTTATCTTTTACTGTGTTATCTTTAGAGCAAGCATTAAGACCAAACATTAATAAAAAAACCATAGCGAACATTAAAATAACTAATATCAACTTTTTTTTCATAAAAACAGCCTCCTTTGAGTAAATATAATTATAGTCACTTTTATGAGTATAGTCAAGTAAATGATTATAATATATACTTTAGGTATGATATCTTACAAGCCTTTTTTTGATACGTTGAAGAAGAAAAACGTGTCCACATATACGTTAATTTATAAATACGGTATTAGTTCTGCAACTATTGATAGAATAAAGAAAGGTGGAGGCATCACGACTGCTAAACTTAACGATTTGTGCAGAATTTTAAACTGCAACGTTGAAGATATTATAACGTACGAAAAAGATAATTAACCTAAAAGACCAAGCAAAACGCTTGGTCTTTTAACGTAAAAAATAATATCGAATACTATTAATTAAATAATATCTATCGCGCCAACGGTGCGGATAGCAGGGGAAATGTCCGTAAGGACAAAAGGGTTGCCGTCCACGGCGAGTGATCGAACCTCAGGTTTTAGATTTCGTTGTCTATGACAACGTAAGTAAAAAGAGTACCGTGTTTGGTACTCTTTTTACTTATTTGGTGCGGATAACAGGGGATTCCCCTATTAGGGGAAATGTCCATAAGGACAAAAGGGTTGCCGTCCACGGCGAGTGATCGAACCTCAGGTTTTAGATTTCGTTGTCTACGACAACGTAAGTAAAAAGAGTACCGTGTTTGGTACTCTTTTTACTTATTTGGTGCGGATAACAGGAATCGAACCTGCACGGTTGCCCACAGGATTCTAAGTCCTGCGCGTCTGCCAGTTCCGCCATATCCGCGAATTTAAGGAAGAGTTACTCTTCCATTATTTTTACGCCTGCGCTCGCGCCTATTCGCGATACGCCAAGGTTTATAAATTTAAGCGCGTCTTCTTTAGTTCTTATTCCGCCACTTGCCTTTATTTGAGTTTTCCCACTTAGGTTTTCCCTCATTATTTTAACAGCCTCTTCAGTTGCAACTCCACCCGTAAAGCCCGTGCAAGTTTTAACAAAATCAGCACCTGCCCTGCATACGATTTGAGTTGCCAAAGCTATCTCTTTATCCGAAAGTAATCCCGTTTCAATAATAACCTTTACAACGTTGCCCTCACTCGCTCTTATAACCGCCTTTATCTCGTTTTCAACGAAAGCCTCGTTGCCCTCTTTGAGCTTTGCAACGTTTATAACCATATCGAATTCGGTTGCCCCGTCTTTCAAAGCCTCTAAAGTTTCAAACACTTTAACGCTCGTTGGGTTTTTGCCAAGAGGAAAGCCTATAACGGTGCAAACTTTTACACCCGAACCCTTTAAACAAGCGCTTGCCAAAGCTACGTCACACGGGTTTACGCAAACGGACTTAAAGTTATACTTTAACGCCTCGGCACATAAGGTTTTTATCTCCTCTTCCGTAACCGCCGATTTTAATGCGGTATGGTCTATGTATGAATTTAATTCCATATTATTTCCCTACGCAAAATTTTGCAAAAATTTCGTCTATAATCTCTTCAGATGCGGTCTTGCCGGTTATTTCACCGAGCGCGTCCCACACGCTCTTAACGTCTTCCGCAACAACGTCAAGCGGAACGCCGTCCTCGATACCTATTAAAGATGCGGATAAATACTCTTCAGCTTTTTTAAGCGCGTTTAGGTGGCGCTCCTCTACGATTAGCTCGGCATTTCTATCAATCCCGCTCGTAAACGCCTTTTTGTAAAGCTCGGCTTTTAAAAGCTCAATGCCGTCACCCGTTTTTGCGGAAACGGACAAGCCGTTTTTATCACCGCTAAACTCGTCGCTTTTATTGTAAACTACTAAGTGATTTAACTCCTTTACTCTATCGTAAACGAGCTTATCTTCAGCGGAAAGCTCACCTGCTCCGTCAAACACCATTAAGCAAACGTCGGCTGATGATAAGATTTTTTCCGAGCGCTCGATGCCCATTTTCTCAATCTCGTCAAACGCCGTGCGAATACCTGCGGTATCGTATAGGTCAAAGCGAACGCCGTTTATTTCTAATGAACCCTCAACAACGTCACGCGTTGTTCCTTCGATAGAGGAAACTATCGCCTTTTCGTAGTTTAAAAGGGAATTAAGAATTGATGACTTGCCAACGTTGGGCTTGCCAACTATCGCAACCTTTACTCCATTTTTTATCTTACTGCCAGCGCTGTAGCCAGCGATTAACTCCTCAACCGTTTTGCGAGTTGAAAGGAGTGTCGTTTGCAAAGTGTCAAGAGCCAACTCGCCAAGGTCTTCTTCGGGATAGTCGATATCCGCGCCGATTTCCGCTAAAGCGTAGGTAATCCCGTCTTGCAAAGCGGTAACCTTTTCAAAGAGTTTTTCTCTATATAACGAGTAGCCCGACTTTACCTCGGCAACGCTCTCACCGTTAATCATATCGATAAGACCTTCCGCAGAAGATAGCGAAAGTTTGCCGTTTAAAAAGGCACGCTTGGTAAACTCTCCCTTAGTTGCAGGAAGAGCACCGAGCTCAAAGGTTCTTTTTAAAACGCCTTGAGTTATGGCAATTCCGCCGTGGCAATGAATTTCAACCATATCCTCGCCCGTATAACTTTTAGGCGCTTTAAAATAAACCGCCATACCGAAATCGGTAAAACCGCCCGAGCAAGAAATTTCGCCAACGTATAGTTTATACGGCTCAAAATCTTTTACCTTGATATTTTTGGAGATGGGAGTAAACGCCTTTTCTAAAAGCTCTAAGCACCCGTCGCCACTCATTCTAATAATGGCAACACCGCCAACACCGTTGGCGGTTGAAATTGCCGAAATTATCTCGTTCATATATTAACTGAATAAATCGTCTTTATCGCTTGAATTTGAATTTTGCTCGCCCGACTTATTAGAAAATTCGGGGAACGGGTCCTCCGGAGCTTTGGGAGGCTCGGCGGGGTTTTGATTTTGGTTGGGAGTTTGATAGGGGTTGCCATAGGGGTTGTTATACGGCGTGTAAAAATACTGCTTAAAGCTAATTCTCTCGTTCTTTCTAACAACGAATAAAAGTATGCCGAAAAGAGGGGGATTTAAAAAGATTGAAAGGAGAGAATACAACATTGCCGATTGAGGACGATAGAGCCTGAACACTAAGAATATCATGCTCACCTCAAAGAAGATATAGGCAATATCCCAAATAAAGCTGGTGTATAAGATTATTCTGTATAGAACACTCGTTCCGTAAACCCAACTTTTAATGAATGCGTTTGTGAACGAAAACTCAACGCTGAATATTATTTGAATATCGTAAATGTAACTTCCGATATCCAAGAAGAAATTTACAACCGAACTTATGATATAAAATATCATAGCCCAAAGACCAACGTTTTTAATCTTCTTGCCCCACACTACCGCCTCTCCGATAATCTTGCCGAGGAGGTAATAGTTGGCAAAGGGGATAAGCGCAAGCCATCTACCTTTATTTATGCCCTTGTTTTTAGCCATAACCCAAATGGCGATAGCCATAAACACGTGGCCAACGAGCCAAATTACAACGCTACTTATAACGCTCATAATAGCGCCCACTTTAGTAGCGGTAGCATCTATTAAATTTAACATCTCAGTTTGACTGATAGCCAAAAGATTAAACATAAATTACTCCAAATTGATTTTTATGGATTATTGCCCTAATTGCAAAAAAATTTTCAATCTCCGTTATTTATTGCTAATTAGAAGATATTAAGGTGTTAGTTGCAAGTTATTAGAACATATTAAGGCATTAGTTGCAAGTTATTAGAAAGATATTAAGGCGTTAGTTGCAAATAATAGGGTTCCCGAAATTGTTTTTAGAATAAAAAGAATTTTGGGATAAAGGAGCAACCGCTTTTTTGTCCTAGCGTTTACCTTTAGGTTAACGCTTGACAATCTATGCGTGTTGCGACGCAGGCAAGGCTCGCGAGAGTTTAGCGGACACAATAGACCTATGTGGTCATTGTGGTCGTAAGCTCGTAGCAGTAACGATGCATAACGAAGTTTATAACTGATTAAAATTTAAGGCGTTAGAAACGAGTTAGGCAAGGCTCGACGGCAAGCCGTTGGGCGTAATAGACCTACTCGGTCATTACGGTCACGGATTGACGGCAGTAACGATGCATAACGAAGTTTATAACGGCTTAATATGCGCGGGCAAAATAAACAATTTTCTCCGCCTTCTTACCGCATACGGCACATACCTTACCGTCGGCGCTATCCTCGGCGATAACTCTTGCGGTGGCTTGGGTTTGCTCTTTGATTTTTTCTTCACACTCACGGCAACCGCACCAGGGCGCTTTTACGAAACACTTATTGTCAACCCCTGCCAAGATTTGCTCAACCGATTCAGCCCAAACGATACGGCTATCACGGCGTTCTCTCGATTTTTCAAGCATTTCTTGTTGAACGGTTGCAAGTAAAGCTTTAACGGCATCAACGTCAAAGAGGGAAAGCTCAGCCTTTTCTAAGGTATCACGGCGCATTGCCATCATCTTGCCGTTTTCAATATCTCTCGGGCCTACCTCTATTCTTACGGGAACGCCTTTCATCTCCCACTCGTTGAACTTCCAACCGGGAGTAGCGTCACGCTTGTCAACCTCAGCTCTAATGCCAGCATCACAAAGCACGTCACAAAGCTTTTGAGCGTTTTCCAAAACCCCGTCCTTATGCATGCAAACGGGAATGATAATTACTTGGATAGGAGCAACTACGGGAGGAATTACCAAGCCTCTTTGGTCGCCGTGCGCCATTATAAGCGCGCCGATTAAACGGGTTGAAACGCCCCAGCTCGTAGAATAGCCGTACTTAAGCGTTCCGTCTTTATCCAAGAACTTCATATCGAACGCCTTTGCAAAGTTTTGACCTAAGTAGTGGGAAGTGCCTGCCTGCAAGCTCTTTCCGTCAAGCATCATAGCCTCCATACCGTAGGTGGCAACTGCGCCTGCGAATTTTTCTTTATCGGTTTTTCTACCGGTTAAAACGGGAATTGCCAAACAATTCTCAGCAAAGTCTTTATACACGCCGAGCATAGTTTGAGTTTCAACCTCAGCCTCTTCCTCAGTAGCGTGAACGGTGTGACCCTCTTGCCATAAGAACTCGCTCGTTCTAAGGAAGGGACGAGTGGTCTTTTCCCAACGCATAACGTTACACCATTGATTGATTAAAATGGGAAGGTCGCGATAGCTTTCCATCCACTTTGCATACATATCGCAAATGATAGTTTCGCTCGTTGGGCGAATTACGAGAGGTTCTTGGAGCTTTTGACCGCCTGCGTGAGTTACGGTTGCTACTTCTGGAGCAAAGCCCTCAACGTGCTCAGCCTCTTTCATAAGATAGCTTTGAGGAATTAATAGGGGGAAATAAGCGTTCTTAACACCCGTCTTTTTAAAACGAACGTCAAGCTCCTTTTGAATATTTTCCCAAATCGCGTAACCGTAGGGACGGATAACCATAGTGCCCTTGACGGGACCGTAGTCAACGAGTTCCGTCTTTAAGATAACGTCTGTATACCACTTGGGGAAATCCTCGTTTATATCTGCTATTTCTTTTACGAACTTTTTATCCTGAGCCATAATGAACCGCCTTATAATAATATTATTACGTTAATTATATATATAAAACCCAAAAAAGTAAAGCGTTTTGACAAATCCTCGCCCTACCTTTATGCCATTTTTGTTTTTTTCATACGATTTTTACAAAAAAAGGCTTTTTATACTTTATTTAAGCGAAATTTTGTGATAGAATATAGTTACTACTTAAAAAAAGGAGATTTTTTCTTTATGGAAAACAGCAATCTTACAGTTAACGCTATCCGCGTTCTCTCCGCCGAAGCCATTGAAAAGGCTAAGTCCGGTCACCCCGGTATTTGCCTCGGCGCAGCACCCGTAGCGTATTCTCTTTGGCAGAATTTTATGACGTTTAATCCGTCGAGCAGTAAAAAGTTCTACAATCGTGACAGATTTATTTTATCTGCAGGTCACGGCTCTATGCTTAACTACTCGCTCCTTCACCTCTATGGATTTAAACTCTCTATTGAGGACATCAAGAATTTCCGTCAATTTGCATCTAAGACCCCCGGTCACCCCGAGTATAACCACACCGACGGCGTTGAGGTTTCAACCGGTCCGTTAGGTCAAGGTATTGCAAACGCCGTTGGTATGGCTATTGCGGAAACTCACCTTGCATCCATTTACAACAAGGAAGGCTTTAACGTAGTTGATCACTACACTTACGCTCTTTGCGGTGACGGTTGCTTGATGGAAGGTATTGAATACGAGGCAGCATCTCTTGCAGGTTCTTTAAAACTTGGCAAGCTCATCGTTTTATACGACTGCAACGGCATTACCATTGAGGGCACTACTTCCGAAACGTTTAACGAAGACGTTAAGGCTCGCCACAAAGCACAAGGCTGGCAGGTTATCGAGGTTAAGGACGGTAACGACGTAAAGGCCGTTGCTAAAGCAATCAAAAAGGCAAAAGCTGAAACTGAAAAGCCCTCTTTAATCGTATGCTATACCGAAATCGGTTACGGCTCTTCTAAACAGGGTTCGGCATCTTCTCACGGCGCACCTTTAGGCGCAGAGTGCCTTGCCGATATGAAGAAAAACCTCGGTTACGATTATCCTGAATTCACCGTTCCCGAAGAGGTTTACGCTCACACTAAAAAGGCTATTAACCGCGGTAAAAAGGCTGAGAGAAACTGGAAGAAGAT
>JAFQEV010000045.1 GCA_017398825.1 Clostridia bacterium | reverse complement strand
GCAATCTTGGTACTAAGCCTTGTGGAAAATTTCTCGGCGAGATAATCTACTTTATCGGGCTTTAAAACTATCGTTTCGGGATCGTCCTCAACGTCAACGTCAAATTTCTCCTCCATTTCGTAAAGCCTGATTTTTTCTAACACCTTAAGCCTGTCGGGGCAGGGGCTGTTTATAAGATTTATATAACGGTCAATCCTCTCGGATTCGTACTTTGCGGTTTGTGAAAGCCTTTCACAGCTTTCCATATCCTTTTGGCGCTGAGCGTCGGTGTACTCGTTTAAAACGCCTAAAATCTCATTGTAAACGCTCGTTTTTTCGGCGTAGTTCCAAAATAGTTCTTTCAAACGGCAATCGTGAAAATGCCACGGCTTTGAAACCATTATATAATGAACGATTTTAATTTCTTCTTCTCGAACGGGTAATTCTCCGTAAACCTCAACGTTCCAAGCTTGGTCGAGCCAAAAAACCTTGCCTTTGCAAATAACGTTTAAGTAGTCTTGGTCTTGAGTTACAACGAATGGATAAACGCCGAGCAATCTCAAAAACTCGCTTAAAACCTTATTTTCTCTAAACGCCTTGCAGTTAATAAGCAAAATTCCCGCGTTAAAATACTCGTTGCGGTTTATTCCTAAAACCTGTTCAACGTAAGTTCCGTAAACGTCGGTTTGAACCATCGCTTGCTCGTTGCACGCGCCTACGTAGCTGTCGCTAATTTCCGTATCGTAAAGCTCGGAAATATCGCCTAAAACAACGGTATCGCTATCAATGTAGATTGCCTTGTCATATTCGGGATACAACTCGGAGATGTAAAAACGGAAATAAGTAGTTTTGGAATAATAATCTCTGAGGGGGAGGTTATCGCTCGTCTTTTCAACCTTGCCACGAATATCTACAAAGATAATCTCAGCGTTATCGGTATTTAACTCTTCCGCCTCTTCTTTCATGTTTTCCGAAACACCCGTGTTTAGGATATAAATCTTGTAAAATCTATCCTTTGATGCGTTTTCAATTAAAGATTTTATTGAAACGATGGTGTATTTAACAAATGCGTCGTCACACGCGTAAAATATAGGAATAATCTTGTTTTTGTCCGTATTATTTTGCATAGTTTAATTTTCCTCGCGTTTTTGTTTTTATTGTATACGATGAAAATCAAAAAAATCAATTGAAACAACTCTAAAGTCTGCGCTTGAAAGGTCGAGGGTTTTTCAAGTTCAATTCTACTCAAATTAGACCAAATTTGCCAACTCTCTTTAAAATAGAGTTACTCTAATTTGCTTGATTTTTCATAAAATAACTGTTATAATTTGATTATGAAAGAGTTAAAGGACGTTATTGCCGAGAATTTACTAAACTTAAGGCAAGCTAAAAAATTTACTCAGCTCGAGATTGCTGAAAAGTTAAATTATACGGATAAATCCGTTTCTAAATGGGAGCATGGTGACGTAACGCCACCCGTAGAGGTGCTAAAAGCGCTTGCGGATATTTACGGCGTGTCGCTTGACTACATAGTTACTGAAAATCCGGAAGGCATTATAGTGGACACAAAGCCTGAAAAGCGCGAGTTTTCCAACAAGATTTGGATAACTTTGCTTGCAGTATCTCTCGTTTGGCTTATCGCGGTAATCTTCTTTGTGTACGCCATGACTCTTCAGGGCGTAACGCTATGGCAAATATTCGTGTCGGCAGTTCCCGTTTCGTGTATAGTACTTCTTGTGTTTAACGGCATTTGGGGAAAGCGCGCCTATACATTTATAATAATAACCGTGCTCGTATGGAGTATTTTAACAACCTTTTTCGTGTGGATGATTAAATACGTTGTTTGGCCGATATTTATCCTTGGAATTCCCCTGCAAATAGCTATCATCTTGTGGGCGATGATGAAACCGAGAAATAAAAGATAATTTAAAAGAGATGTGAGTTTTCACATCTCTTTTTTGGTGTACTCGACAGGATTTGAACCTGTGTTCTCAAGAGTCGGAGTCTTGGGCGTTATCCAGCTACGCTACGAGTACTTTTTAATACGTTATTTGCTACGTTATACTATGTTACTGCGACTTTTTAACACCTCGATGACCAACAAGGTCAATCTCGCCGTTAAAAAATCTTGTGCCTTGTCTAACTTGCAACTAACGTCTTAAATTTTAATACGATATAAACTTCGCACAAGGTCGTTACTGCCAAGCCGTTGCATTTACGATGACCAAAAAGGTCTATCTTAGCCTATAGTCTAAAGTATTCTATTAAAATTAATCAACGTTATCATTGCGGATTTTTTCCTTTTTTCTCTTCCTTATATGATATATAAAGAGTAAAATCAAGGTTGCAAGAAGATAACCCAAACTGTCGAGCAAAACGTCGCTAAATTCAGGCGCTCGCCCCTCAACGAATATCTCAGATTGCAAAAGCTCGGATATCCCTGCCGTTAATATTCCCGCCGTTATTGAAAGGGCAGTCCCAAGCGAGAGTTTTTTGCTTGGTTTTAGCTTTTCCGCTAATCTATAATATACCACGAACGCAAAAATTGCAAGCGTAAAGAATAACGAAAAATGTCCGATAACCTTTCTTACGCAAGTTAGATACCACTGTTGCTCTTTTAAAACAACCGTATCAAAGGTTAAAAACTCAATCGCGTTAGATATAAGAGTTGCCACAGTTCCGCTTTGGCGAGAACTCGCGTTGCCACTTTTTAGCGAACTGTAAAATATAAACGCCGTGAGTAAAATATATGCAAGCAAGCAAATGAGCGTGCCCTTCCTTTTAAATAAATCTTTCACCGTTAACATAATAACACTTTTTTAAAATTTAGTAAATAGCCCCTTTCCCCGCGTTGACTTTAGGGGTTCAAAATTATATAATATATATATGGAAAAGAAAACTGTCGTCGTTGGTATGAGCGGTGGGGTGGATAGCTCCGTTGCCGCGCTCCTACTCAAACGCCAAGGCTACAACGTAATAGGATTGTTTATGAAGAACTGGGAAGAAGAGGGTGATGACGGCGTTTGTACCGCTGAAACCGATTTTTCAGACGTTCGCCGAGTATCCTCGGTGCTCGATATCCCGTACTATACCGTAAACTTCTCAAAAGAGTATATGGATAGGGTGTTCAAATATTTCCTTGCCGAATATGAAAAGGGCAGAACCCCAAATCCGGACGTTTTGTGCAATCGAGAGATTAAGTTTGGTCCGTTCAAGGAGTATGCTGAAAAACTCGGGGCTGATTATATTGCCACCGGTCACTACTGCAAGATTGAGCACGACGGTGAGTTCCACCACTTAATGAAAGCCAAGGATCAAAATAAAGACCAAACGTACTTTTTAAATCAGGTAACTCAGCCACAGCTGAGCAACGTTTTGTTTCCGCTTGCTGACCTTGATAAGAGCGAGGTTAGAAAAATTGCCGAGGAAAACGGGCTCGTTACCGCCGGCAAGAAAGATAGTACAGGCATTTGCTTTATCGGCGAGAGGAATTTCCGCAAATTCTTAATGGAATATATTCCTGCAAAAGAGGGAGATATCAAAACCTATGACGGTAGGGTGCTTGGTAGGCACTACGGGCTTATGTATTACACCATAGGTCAGCGTAGGGGCTTAGATATAGGCGGTCAAAAGGGTGATGACGGCAGGTGGTTCGTTATCGAAAAGGATTTAGAAAACAATATATTATACGTCGCTCACGGCGAAGAGGATAAGCTTTACAGTAAAGGTCTTATCATGAGCGGAATAAACTTTATGCCAAAAATGCAAAAGGAAGGCAGTTTTGAATGTACCGCAAAGTTCCGCTATCGCCAGTCTGAGCAAAAAGTAGCCGTTAATTTAAATGGTGACGGAACTGCTCGTGTAGACTTTGCTGAGCGTCAGCGTGCCATAACCGAAGGTCAGTACTGCGTTTTATACTCAGGTGAGTACTGCTTGGGTGGTGGGGTTATTGAAAAAGCCCTATTTTAATTCGTTACTTGCGTCGCAACGCGCATAGATTGTCAAGCGTTAACCTAAAGGTAAACGCTAAGACAAAAAAGCGGTTGCTCCTTTATCCCAAAATTCTTTTTATTCTAAAAACAATTTCGGGAACCCTATTATTTGCAACAAATAGATTAAACTATTTACAAAAACAACTCCCTATCTATATATAATATATATAATATATACTAATTAAACGGCGCGCGTGAATGCGCCGTTTTCGTTTTTATGAGTTTTTTCTTTTAAGGGTTGTATAAAAGTTTCACTTTTTTATTTTCAAAACACAATATCTAGTATCAAAAAAATTTTTTTAAAAATGTTTGAAAAAATATTTGACATTTTTCTTAAAATATAGTTTAATAGTCTAGCATCGCACCTGTCGTGCGCACACCGTTATGAAGTTAATCTTCGTAAAAAAGTGGCGAATCTATCGGTAAAAAACTGATTTTTAAACGCTAAAAATAATTTTAAAAAAAATTAAAAATAATGCGAAAAATTAGTTGACAAACAAAAAGCCGTGTGATATTATGAATAGGCTGTCGATTGCAAACAGCACTCGAAGAACTGTCGTTCTTCATCAAGTAGATTAAAAATTGAATAGAAGGAAATGAATTGAGTTACAAGATATTTTGTAATGAAAAGTTTCTGTCAATTATTTATTGAGTACATTAATGTACCCAAAACAGTCAGCAAAACGAACAATTAAAATCGTTAGAGCAGTTGAACTTCGGTTCAGCTTTAAGAAATTAAACTTAAGGGTTTGATTCTGGCTCAGGACGAACGCTGGCGGCGTGCTT
>JAFQEV010000044.1 GCA_017398825.1 Clostridia bacterium | reverse complement strand
GAGGGTGGCTCGTACGACGGTATAACAACTATAACTTTCCTCTCCATACGCTTATGTTACGCTATTTAGAAGTGCGTTAGAGGGTAGTTTTAGTCGAATAGGCAACTATTTTGTAATTTCAGGAAGGGCAAAGCTTAAAAGCTGAGGCTTTATCTCAATGTTGAACTCTTTTGAAGAATACATCTCACCGTCAACACAAAGGTCGAATTCCTTATCTGAATATAATTTTATGTTTTTTGCCTGTTTATATTTTAATATTTTTTTAAATTTAGGGCTATCAATATGCTCTCCCTTTTCATATTTTTTAATGAGTTTTAAGAGGGTGAATATTGATACAGGCTTTACGAGGCAAACCTCTATAAGCCCGTCGTCAAGTTTAAACTTAGGCGCGCAGTTGTATTTTCCACCAACGTAACCGCCGTTTGCAAAGGTGCAAAGAAGTAACGTGCCGTCGGGGTTTAAAACCTCACCGTCAACCTCAACGAAGATTTTATTTTTCATGCCCGTAAAAAGCGCGTTGATTATTCCGCGAAGGTATGGGTTTTTGGATTTTCCTCTTAACCTGTTGGCAACTCTACAAACTCTTGCCTCAAAACCAATGTTTAATGCATTTAAAGAATAAATCTCATCGTTAATCTTTATAAGGTCGATTTTCTTGTTTTCGGCGTTAAAAAGCTTTTCAAGGTCTAAAAACCTTTCTTTACCGCCAACCGATTTAACAAAATCATTACCGCTACCGCAGGGGAAACAAGTTACGCTCGCATTGTCCTTTCCCGCAATGCCGTTAACAACCTCGCCAAGCGTTCCGTCACCACCGCAGGAATAAAATCTAATATCCTCAGTATCGTGCGTTTTACAAAAATCTTTTACGTACTCAGTAGCGTCCTTAATACTCGAGGTAACGTAAATGGTAATATCGTACTTATCTTTAAAGCCTTTAAGCCTGTTAGATAAGGTTAAAAATGAATTTTCAAACCCGGCAACAGGGTTAATTATAAAAACGTGTTTCATCTTCGCTCCAAATAAAATTCTTAGAATTTTACACAAAGAATTTTATCATATTTGACAAATAAAATCAACTTAATTTATAAAATATAAAAATGCGCTCGTTTGCCCATAAAAAATTCTTAAAAATTTTTAAATTTTTTTATAAAAAAGTATTGACATAACCGTTATCCTAATATATAATAATGATAGTGATAATCATTATCATACTAAATCAAGGAGATCGGGCATATGAGTAAGCAAAGAAACGTAGTATATAGTGCTGTAATAAATAGTTCCGACCATCCTACTGCTGATATGGTGCTTGCAAGGTGTAAAGAGGTGATGCCGTCTATCAATCTTGCAACGGTGTATCGCAATCTCAACGCCTTGATAAAAGATGGTGTTATTCAAAAGGTTATGGTCGACGGGGGTGACAGGTTTGACAAAACTCTCGGCACGCACGCACATTTTCAATGCAAGGTGTGTAACAGCGTAGTTGATATTGAGGGCGTTGATTTATCCTGTTTGAAGGGTATCGGGTTTGAAACGAACAACCGCGTTGACGAGGTGGACGTAACGCTTAAAGGTGTATGCCACAACTGTTTAAATTTGAACTAACGGCTAAGCCGTAAAATAAACAATAATTTTAAGGAGAAATAATATGGAACTTAAAGGTACTAAAACTGAAATGAATTTAAGAGAGGCATTTGCAGGCGAGAGCCAAGCGCGCAACAAATACACTTATTTTGCAAGCGTAGCAAAAAAAGAGGGTTATGAACAAATTGCTGCATTGTTCTTAAAGACCGCTGATAACGAAAAAGAGCACGCAAAATTGTGGTTTAAGCACCTTGGTGAGCTTGGCAATACAGCTGAAAACCTCGTTGCTGCAGCAGCAGGCGAGAACGGCGAGTGGACTGAAATGTACAAGCGCATGGCTGAAGAGGCTGATGCTGAAGGCTTTAAGGCAATCGCAGCACAGTTTAGAATGGTAGCTAAGATTGAAAGATCTCACGAGGAAAGATATCTTGCCCTCTTAGCAAACGTTAAAGACGAAAAGGCTTTCGCTAAAGACGAAGAGGTTGTTTGGGAGTGCAGAAACTGCGGTCACCTTCACACCGGCAAGAACGCTTTAGAGCTTTGCCCCGTATGCGCACATCCGAAGGCGTACTTTGAAGTAAGAAAGGAAAATTATTAATTTATAGGGTTAATCTCGATATAAAGTGATTTTCTATAAAGGTTTAAAGGCGCTTTGGTAACAAAGCGCCTTAATTATTTTAGTTATGATTAAAGATCCGTTTTTATTGCTTAGCGTTGTAAATACTGCGCTCAGAAACAAGTACGTATCGCTTAGCGACTACTGTTTATCTGAAGACGAACCTCTCGAGGAGATAGTGAAAGTTCTATCGTCAATCGGATACGTTTACGACGAAGAGGCAAATTGTTTCAAACAAAAATAGCTTGTACGCTTGAATAATAAAACGATTAGTGATAAAATAGTTTTACCTAAAGGTAAAAGGTGCAATTAATGAAAGGTTTAATTATTCGCAACGCGTACTACGATGCGGAACAACTTAATTATCAAATATCTTCAATCGCACGCGAGCTTAAAAACCTCGGCGTTGAGGTTGACGTGATGAAAAACGGTTACGACGTTTACGTTGGTGAAAATTCAGAGCTTGTATCTAAATTAAAGCAATATGATTTTTGCGTGTATTTAGATAAGGATAAATACCTCGGTTTAATGATTGAAAAGCTTGGTATTCCGATATTTAACTCTCCGTCCTCCATTGAGATATGTGATGATAAAATGTTAACGTATCTCGCACTCTTAGGAAGTAACGTCAAAGTTCCCAAAACGATTTCAGCCCCCCTTTGCTTTACGAAAGGTGCAACGGTTAGCGCTGATAGCGTTGACGAGATTATTGATGCTTTATCCTTGCCACTAATTGCAAAAAAGAGTTTTTCTTCGCTTGGAAAAGGCGTATTTTTGATAAACACTAAACAGGAATTGATTGATTTTATCAATCAAAACCCGTTCGAGCCCAAAATTTATCAACAATTTATCTTATCAAGCTACGGGCGTGACGTAAGGATTATTTGCATCGGCAAAAAGTTTTATTCGGCAATGGAGCGTTATTCTGAAACCGATTTTCGCTCCAACTCGGCTCTTGGTGGAAACGCAAGGAAGATTATTCCACCTAAGCAGTTTATAGAGGTTGCAGAAAAGGTTGCAAACGTTTTAAATCTCGATTATATGGGGATTGACCTTTTGTACGGCGATGGTGGCGAGCCCGTTGTTTGCGAGGTTAACTCAAACGCGTTTTTCTCGGCAATGGATAAGGTTGCTGAGGTGAACGTTGCTAAAGAATATGCAAAATATATTATAAAGGCGGTAAACAAGCAATGATTTCAGATGGTATTAAGTTTTTATCAAGGTATGATTATATCCCAGGCATTTCAAAAGTTATAAACTTCTTAAACGAAAATGACGTTTTGGCTATTGAAAACGGCAAGTACGATTTGGGTGACGAGTGTTCGGTAAAGGTTATGGAATACGTAACTCATGAAGAGCCGGAAGAAGTTTTACTCGAGGCGCACAGAGAGTATCTCGACCTCCAAATTGCAGTTAAGGGCACGGAAACGTTTGTTTTCCAAGCGATTGACCTTGGTGAGCCTGCTATCGATTACGATAAGAAAAAGGACGTTGAGTTTTATACCGCTCAGTACTACAATTCATTAGTGTTAGACGGTAGTAATTTCGTAATAGTATTTCCTAACGACCTCCACGTTGGCAATATAATTGCAGGCGAGGAGTGTAGCGTTAAAAAGCTCGTGTTTAAGCTTAAAATTTAAACGAGATGACTTCTGAAGGTAAAAAACTGAAGATTAAAGCGGTTATAAAGACCTTGCTTATCGCTACGGTGCTCGTAATTTCGTACGCCGTATCGGTTGTCACGTCTTCTTTTTACGAAACCAACAAAAAGTTAATAATATTACTCATTTGTTTTTTTGCAGGAATACTTCTCTTTTTACTTATATACGTAGCCTTATATTTAGTAACTCTTTCAAAGATAAAGCGTCGAGCAAAAAGATTACTTAAACGCGGAATTTCTTGTGATGATAACGCGAGTAAGTACTTTGAGAAAAAAGAATACAAATTTCGCTATGATAGCAAACTCTCTTTTACACAAAATCTACAAGCTGTAAAGGACGATGCTTTGGGCGTTATAAAAGATGTGTCCTCAATGCACGGCAACGTTGTGGATAAGTATTTTTACCTCGGCTATACCGTGTACGACGCAACGAGTTTACTCTATGGCGCGCTCGACCTTGTGGACAATAAAATTACTCCTATTTTTAAGATGCTCCACGCTGAAGATAAACCGCTTGGAATAGTTGAAAACTTACTTGAAAAAGCAATAGAGAGTGACGGAACTGAAAGTGCAGTAGAAGTAATTCCAGAAAAGCCGAGCCTTCTTAAAAAGATAGGTTTAGGGCTTGTTAAAGCTGGAACGTTTATATTCAAAGGCAAAATTGAAACCGCAATGACCGAGGTTGTAAAGTTCGTTGGCTTTAAAGCTTTTGAGGTGTATGAAAAGGGTGGAAGAATAGCAAGAGGAGGAAACGACGATGCTTGAATTCCTCTCTATTATATCTGACGTTTTGTTTGTATTCTTTATCGTATCATCAGTTGTTTTCGGATTGTCGTTTGCGGTTAGGTTTTACGCTATAAAAACGGTTAAAAAAGTAATTAGAGAAAGCGATAAAAATTTCGATAAATGCGTCGATATTGAAAAAAGTTCAACTTGTGAAACGCTTGTTTCAGAGCATATAGAAAGATATCTTTTATACGCTGAGCAAGAAAGGCGTGCAAATAAGGCTAAAAAGGCTAACAAGATAAGAAAACTCTTTAGTGTAAAACAAAAGGAAGAGGTGCATAGCGAGGATAAGCTAAAGGATATATCACTCTCTCTTCTAAAGAGTATTTCGTCCGTTTTCGAGGGCGGTGGAGGCTATCTTAACTACTCTAAAAACGAGATAATCGATATGCTCAAAAAGTTATGTTCACGCCTCAATGCAATATTTGATGCAAGTGGAATAATTTGGCTCAAAACCGTTAAGATTTCCTCTATCGTACATATAATTTCGCTAACGAAAACCATTGAGAAATTCAAAGGTAAAACGCTCGTGTTATTAGCTTGTTACGTCATTGACTTTTGCTTGTTTATATCAAGGTTTATAAGCCCGGTTGGCGCAAGTAAAAAACTCGTTTCGAGCGTAATGGCGGATAATTTTTCATCCTTGATTGTAACTGCCGTGTTTACGGTTGTAGGAAAAGAATGGGCGGTTTTGTGCGCTGAAAAAGAGCGTTCGAGGCTTAAGCTTAAAAACGATAAAAAAGTTGCTTAAATATTAGAAATAAATATTTACAATTATAAAAAGTTATGTTATAATCTTCTATGGCAAACGAGTTGCACTAAAATTTTTCGGTTTACGTTATGGTTGGTAAAATTCACTCTGTTTTTTCAGGCGGAACGGTTGACGGTCCGGGTATAAGATTCGTAGTTTTTATGCAAGGCTGTCCGCTCCGTTGCAAATACTGTCACAATCCTGACAGTTGGCTTATGAAAGACGGGGAGGAACGCACCGTTTACGACCTTACTCAAGAGATTATTAGATACAAAAATTACTATGGCGAAAAGGGCGGTTTAACCGTTTCAGGTGGCGAGCCTCTTTTGCAAATAGATTTTGTGACCGAGCTTTTAAAATCCGTAAAGGGTTACGGTATCAATACCGCGGTAGACACGTCGGGTTATACCTTTAATTCTAATGATGAAGAGTGTGTTAAAAAACACGAAGAACTTGATAAATTCGTAGATTTATATCTTTTAGATATAAAACATATAGATAGCGATAAACACAAGGTGCTCACGGGCGTTGATAATGCAAACACGCTTGCATACGCTAAGTGGCTTTCCGATAGAGGTAAGCGCATTTGGATACGTCACGTTCTCGTTCCGGGGTATACGGACGATGAGGAGAGTTTAGCAAAACTTTCAAACTTTATAAAGACCATAAACGTTGAAAAAATCGAGGTTTTACCATATCACACCATGGGTGAGGTAAAATACGAAAAGCTCGGGATAGAGTATTCTTTAAAGGGTGTAAATCCTCCGAGTAAAGATAGCGTTTTGAGGGCAAAGCAAATATTAGGAGTTATAAAGTGATTAACGATTCGAACTATAAAGAAAAGATAAAGGGCTTGCAGGTTATTGAGGTTAGTGGAGAATCATGTGCTAACTGCTTAACGTTGATGCCCATGCTCTTTGAGGTAGTCGGCGCAAGGGATAATCTTTCCCTTTTGCATATAGAGGCTGACGAGAATACGAAGGGTTTTTTGGAAGAATACAAAATCGAGCGAGTTCCAACCGTTTTATTGCTTGATAACGGCGTGGAATTTGCAAGGGCAGTAGGTTTTCAACCGCAGGAAATCTTCGAACTGTGGATAGATGCTATGGTTGACGAGCATCTTGCAAATAAAAGATAGATAACAAGGCGTAAACGCCACGATTATAAAAAACTTTTTAAGGAGTAACAATATGAAACAATACAAAGGTTGGGAAGGTTTTATTCCCGGTAAGTGGAGTAACGACGAGATTAACGTTCGTGACTTTATCCAAAGAAACTACACCCCCTACGAAGGTGACGATGCTTTCCTTGCTCCTGCAACGGATGCAACTAAAAAACTTTGGGAAATGGTTATGGAGCTTTCCAAGAAGGAAAGAGACAACGGCGGTGTATTAGACGCTGATACCTCTGTAGTATCCACTTTAACTAGCCACGCTCCCGGTTACATTGATAAAAATCTTGAAAAAATCGTTGGTTTCCAAACCGACGCTCCGCTCAAGCGTTCACTTCAACCCTTCGGCGGTATTAAGATGGCGTCCGAGGCGCTTTCTATGTACGGATACGAAATCGATCCTAAGGTAAAGGAAATTTTCACTAAGTACAGAAAAACTCATAACGACGGTGTTTTCGATGCTTACACCCCTGAGATGAGAGCAGCTCGTTCTTCTCACATCTTAACCGGTCTTCCCGATACTTACGGTCGTGGTAGAATTATCGGTGACTATCGTAGGGTAGCGCTTTACGGTATCGATTACCTCATTAAGAAAAAGGAAGAAGATAAAGCCATTATTTGCGGTGAAATGACTCCTGATAAGATTAGAGATAGAGAGGAAATTTCCGAGCAAATCAAAGCTCTTAAAGGTCTTAAAGAGATGGCTAAGAGCTACGGCTTTGATATTAGCGAGCCCGCTACTACTGCTCAAGAGGCAATTCAAGCACTTTACTTCGGTTACCTCGGCGCAGTTAAAGATCAAAACGGCGCTGCAATGAGTATCGGTAGAAACTCCACCTTCCTTGACGTTTATATTGAAAGAGATATCAAAAAGGGCATTCTTACCGAATCCGAGGCTCAAGAGCTCATGGATCACTTCATTATGAAACTTCGTATGGTAAGATTTATGAGAATTCAGTCTTACAACGAGTTGTTCTCAGGCGATCCCACTTGGGTAACCGAGGTTATCGGTGGTATGGGTGTTGACGGTAGAACTTTAGTTACTAAAAACTCCTTCCGTGTTCTTCACACCCTCGTTAACTTAGGTTCTGCACCTGAACCCAACCTCACGGTTCTTTGGTCTAAGTACCTTCCCAAAAACTTTAAGAATTTCTGCGCTAAGATTTCTATTAAAACCTCGTCTATCCAGTACGAATCTGATGATCTTATGCGTCCTGAAATGGGTGACGATTACAGTATCGCATGTTGCGTATCCTGTATGAAGACTGGTAAAGATATGCAGTTCTTCGGCGCTCGTGCAAACCTTGCTAAGTGCTTGCTTTACGCAATCAACGGTGGTAAAGACGAGCTTATGAAGGATAAAGTTACCGGCAAGCCCATGCAAGTTGGTCCTAAATATCAAGCAATCACTTCTGACGACGCTCTTGACTTTAACGAAGTTATGGATAAGTTTGACGATATGATGACTTGGCTTGCAGGCGTTTACGTAAACGCATTGAACCTTATCCACTACATGCACGATAAGTATGCGTACGAGGCAATCGAAATGGCTCTTCACGATAGCCACGTTAGAAGATTCTTCGCAACCGGTATCGCTGGCCTTTCCTGCGTAGCTGACTCTTTATCCGCTATCAAGTACGCTAAAGTATATCCCATCAGAAGTGAAGACGGTATCGTAACCGATTTCAGAATTGAAGGAGATTTCCCCAAATACGGCAATAACGATGATAGAGTTGACTCTTTGGCAGTTGACCTCGTTAAAACCTTTATGAACAAGATTAGAACTCACTACACCTACAGAGAGTCCGTTCCCACCATGTCAATTCTTACCATTACCTCTAACGTAGTTTATGGTAAGAAGACGGGTAACACTCCTGACGGTAGAAGAGCAGGCGAGCCTTTAGCACCTGGTGCTAACCCCATGCACGGTAGAGATTCTCATGGTGCTCTTGCATCTCTTGAATCTGTTGCAAAACTTCCGTACGAGCACTCGAGAGACGGTATTTCCAACACCTTCTCAATCACTCCTGCATCTCTTGGAAAAGAAGACTAATTTAAAAAATTCACGTAAAATAATATATAAGGAGAAATATTATGTCGCAACAAGTTGAAAATTTAGTAAATATGTTAGATGCTTACTGCGCTGACGGTGGTCACCACTTAAACGTAAACGTTTTCAATAGAGAAACGCTTCTTGACGCGCAAAAACACCCTGAAAAATACCCTCAACTCACTATAAGAGTATCGGGTTATGCAGTTAACTTCATCAAGCTTACCAAAGAACAGCAAGATGACGTTATCTCGCGTACTATTCACGAATCCATGTAATTAAAACATAAAAGACGGTGGAAACACCGTCTTTTATTCCATTATTTCAGGTGTTATACTTTGTTTTGCTGTGCTTTGCTCACTCGTGTACAAAAGTCCCTCCTTTCGCAAATGCGCGCACGCCTCGTCTAACACCTAAACTAATGGTTTAATTTTTTCTACAAGTATAACAACATAAAAATCCATTTAAAAACACAATGAAAATTACTATCATTAGGCACGCCGAGCCCGATTATGAAAATAATACTTTAACTCAAAAAGGATTTAAAGAGGCGGATATTTTAGGTAAATATCTTCAAAATGAAAAGATTGATTATATTTATTCCTCACCCCTCCCGCGAGCTAAGTATACTGCAGATGCTATTGTGAAATACAATAAAACTAAAACCATTGAGGTTTTAGATTTTTTGCGTGAGTTTGAGCCTGATATGTGGGATAATGCGCCAACCTTTTTACAGTCCGATGAAAGATTGTACGATAAGAACCGTTGGCTCGAGGTTGACTTTGATAATAAAAACCAAGAGATAAAAAATAGGTACGAATTTGTAAAACGTGAGCTTTCAGCGCTTATTGAAAAGCACGGTTACAAGAAAAACGGAGTTTGTTACGACGTTATAAACGCTAATAACGATAATATTGTTTTAACCTGTCACTTTGGGCTTGAAAGTTATCTTTTATCTGAACTGTTAAATATTCCTTTAGTTGCAATTATTAACCATAGTTGTGCTGCTCCTTCTTCAGTTACTACGGTAGTTACGGAAGAGAGAGAAAAGGGCAAGGCAATCTTTAGAATGCTCTCATATGGAGAGACCACGCATCTTAAAATGGCAGGCGAGCCCGTTTCCTTTATGGCGCGCTACGCCGAAATTTACGGAGATGGAGACCGCGTATTAATTTAACTATGAAAAGACTTGGCATTAACTTTGAAAACGTACTCTCTGTAAAAGAAGAGTTAAATATAAACGTATTGCAAGCGCTCTACAAATTAAAGAGCGTTGGCATTACATCGCTTGACGTAAAGTACGAAAGGCTTATCGGTGAAAATTCCTATCTTAAAGAAATTTTAATTTCCGGCCTTACTATCGGCTCAATATTTGCATTTTGCCCGTTCTATGAGCAGGATAATATTCAAAAGGCAATCGAAATCATAGATTTCGCTATCGAGTATAAGGTAAAAGAAATTATGTTTTTACCCGACTTTAAAAAGGGTGGATATACTACCGACGATATTGCCATCGTAAAGCAAAATTTAAGGCGTGTTGTTAAGTACGCCGAGGCGTTTGATATATCAATCGGCATTGAAAACGTTGGCAGTTTAGATTATCCATTTTACGATATCGAAACGACGGTTGACGTGTTAAAGGCGGTAAAGGGCTTGCACCTCATTTTTGACGGTGGCAACTATATTTTAAGCGGAGTTAATCCGTTAACTGCAATATATCCTCTTGCTCCTTACGTTCAAAGGTATCACTTAAAAGATAGAAAGCTTGGTGAAGCGCTATTTGACTATAACGAATTAACTACTGGTGGAAAGCCCTCTTACGTTGCTGTTGCAGGTGAGGGCGAGGCGGAATTATTAAAGGTCTATGAAAATATAAAGCAATATTTTCCGTCAGTTCCGCTCGTTTTAGAGTTTCCGTTCGGTGAGAAAAATCTATTTGAGAAGATAGAAAAATCAGCTATG
>JAFQEV010000043.1 GCA_017398825.1 Clostridia bacterium | reverse complement strand
TTGATAACGATATCGTAAGCCTTTGCCCTAGCCTTCATAGGCTCTGTTTCGCAAAGCTCTACGTCCTCGTCCATAGGAGAGGTGAACGGATGGTGAACTGCAACAAAGCGGTCTTCTTCCTCGCTGTAATCAAACATGGGGAATTCAGTTACCCAAAGTATATCGTAGGTGTTTTTATCGATTAAGCCGTATTTTTCAGCAAGATAAAGCCTCAAGCCACCTAAAGTGTTGAATACAACGTAATCTTTATCGGCTGCAAAGAACAATACGTCGCCCTCTTCAAAGTTAAGCCTCTCGCTAAATTCTTTAACGTTTTCTTCAGTCAAGAATTTAAGGAAAGAACCCTTAACCTCTCCGCCTACGGGGTGAGAAAGCCAAGCTAAGCCCTTAGCTCCTAAAGTTTTAACGTATTCAACTAAACCGTCGATATCCTTTCTCGAAAGCTTAGATGCAAAACCCTTAGCGTTAATCGCTCTAACGCTACCCTTAATAATGCCGTTAATAGCGAGCGCGTCGCTAAACACTTTGAAGTCTACTTTCTTTGCAATATCCGAAACGTCAACGAGTTCTAAACCGAAACGAGTGTCCGGCTTATCCGAACCAAAGCGTTCCATAGCCTCGCGATACGGCATTTGGCGGAAATGTTCACTTCCTAAGTCTAAACCGATAGTTTCTTTGAAAATAGCTTTTACGAGCCCTTCGATAGGATACAATACGTCCTCAATCTTTTCAACGAAACTCATCTCGATATCGATTTGAGTAAACTCGGGTTGACGGTTTGCTCTCAAGTCTTCATCGCGGAAACATTTAGTAATTTGATAGTACCTATCAAAACCCGAAACCATCAAAAGCTGTTTGTAAAGTTGAGGAGATTGCGGTAACGCATAAAAACACGTGGGGTGAACTCTCGAGGGAACGAGATATTCTCTCGCGCCTTCCGGAGAGGACTTGCCAAGCATGGGCGTTTCTATCTCGGTAAAATCAAGCGAATCAAGATAATCTCTCGTAGCCTTGCAAACCTTGTGGCGAACGAATAAATTGTTTTGAAGAGAGGGACGGCGAAGGTCAAGATATCTATACTTAAGCCTCAAATTCTCATTTACGTCTGTATCGTCAACGATTTCAAACGGAGTGGTATCCGCCTCGGATAAAATTTTGAGTTCAGACGCTAAAATTTCAACAGCGCCCGTCTTAATCTTGTCCGTCTTATTTTCTCTTTCACGAACTACGCCCTTAACCATAATAACGAATTCAGAACGTAAAGTGCCTGCCTTTTCGAAAATATCATTATTTTCAGAACTATCAAACACTACTTGAACGATACCCGTTTTATCTCTGAGGTCGATAAAAATTAAACTGCCTAAATTTCTTCTTTTTTGCACCCAGCCTGCAACGACAACCTCTTTACCCGCGCTTTCAAGATTGAAAACGCCACAGTAATCGGTACGGCGCAAGCTACCCATAAGTTCAGCCATAAATTTCTCCAAAATTATATTTAATATAACTATTTTAAACATATAAACTTAAATTGTCAATCTTTTCCACCCCTATAACTCACTATAAATTTTTATTTATAAAAATACGAACAAATGTTTGACTTTTTAATAGTTGCATTGTATAATAAGAACAAACGTTCGTATTTTGGGAGGTTAGTTATGATTTCGGCTGAAAAATTGCAAATTTTATCCGATGCTGCAAAATTTGACGTTTCCTGCTCTTCTTCCGGTAGTAATCGCAAAAACATGGGCGGTATAGGAAATGCCTGTCAGGCGGGAATTTGCCATTCTTTTACAAAGGACGGTAGATGCATCTCGCTACTTAAAATTTTAATGACTAATACTTGCATTTACGACTGTGCCTACTGCATCAACCGCCGTTCTAACGACGTGCCGAGGGCAATCGCCACTCCAACCGAAATTTGCGAGCTAACCATGGGCTTTTATAAGCGAAATTACATAGAGGGGCTATTCCTCTCGTCTGCAGTTTACAAAAACCCCGATTACACTATGGAATTGCTGTTGGAAACGGTTTTAAAACTTCGCAAATTGTACGGTTTTCACGGATATATTCACTTAAAGGGTATTCCCGGTGCGGATAGCAAATTAGTTATGCGAGCGGGCGAATTAGTTGATAGAATGAGCTTTAACGTTGAATTGCCAACGGAACAAAGCCTACGGCTTTTAGCACCTCAAAAAACTAAGAAAAACATCATTTCGCCCATAGGGCTTTTACGCGATGAAAAAAAGGAGAGGTTATCTTTTAAAAATAAGTTTTTACCTGCCGGGCAAACAACTCAATTAATAGTTGGCGCAAGCCCTGAAAAAGACGGGCAAATCTTAAATTTAACCCAAGCGCTATACGGTAAGTTCGGGCTAAAAAGAGTTTATTACTCGTCGTTCGTACCCGTTTCAAACTCGGCGCTACTACCCACCCAACCTGCTGGGCTTTTAAGGGAGCACAGGCTATATCAAGCCGACTGGCTAATTCGCTTTTACGGCTTTAAAGTCAACGAGCTTATCGGCGAAAATGAAAATCTTTCAACCGAATACGACCCCAAATGCGCTTGGGCGTTAAAACACCCTGAATTTTTCCCGATTGATATAAACACAGCACCTCTTGAAGAGCTTATAAGAATTCCCGGCATAGGCGTTACGAGCGCATACAAAATTATATCGGCAAGAAGATACGGCAGGCTTTCTCTCGAGGATATTTTGAAGATGAAAATATCCGTAAAACGAGCTATCCACTTCATCACTTTTAGCGGTAAATTCTTCGGTTCTATGAGGGAAAATACCATTTCACAATCACTAAAATTAAACGTAGTAGCGGAAACAGCCGAACAGCTTTCACTCTTTTCAACTCCTCAAATTTCGGCGTCCGTTTTGACGGGGGAATTATGATTTATTTAATAGACGGAACTATGGACGGAATATTTACAGCCGTTTTTAATTCATACCTCACAAAAAAATTCCCATCGGCGTTAACCGACGGGGAAATTCAGCTTGAAATCGGCGAGGAACTCGTTGAAGTTACAACCGATTTAGATAAAGCGCAAAGGGTTTTCAATAAACTATATAAAATTTTGCCAAAGCGGGAAACCGATAGGATATTCACCGCCATAAAAAGCGGTGACTTTGCTAAATTTACCGTAATTTTTAACTATATAGTAAAAACTATTGACGCAGGCAAAAACATTTATGATAAACTTTCCGATAAAGACGTTTTTAATTTTGACCGCCTCGTGTCGAGAGTTTTGCTCGAGGCTCACCGTTTTAAAGGATTTATACGCTTTTCGCAGGCAGAAAACGGCGTTTACTACGCAAAATATTTCCCCGATAGCGATATCAATACCCTAATTTTGCCACATTTTGTAAATAGATTTAAAAGCATGCCGTTTATACTGCACGATTTAAACCACGACGTTGTTTCCGCTCACGTTGACGGAATGACGAAAACCGTTAGAGAAAAGGTAATTCCACTCGATATAAAGGACGACTTTGCAAAGCTGTTTAAAACGTATTACGACTCGATTTTTATAAAAGAGAGGGCGAACGAACGACTAATGAATAACTACATGCCCAAGCGCTATCACAAATACCTACCCGAGAAGAACGAATTACTATAACTTTTTCATTTTTTAAGTTGCGACTGCCAACCCGTTCAATTCCCCACCACGCTTTTATAAAAGGCTCCGTCACAATTTATGACTGATTTAAAGAGGATGCATCAAACGCGGTGAAAGACAAGGCAAAGCCCGAAGGCAATACTCTTTGTCTTGCCGAGTGGCTTTAACGATGTATTACGCCACGTTTCAGGCATAATCTTATCAGGCATAGGTTGCGACGGAGCCTCTAAACAACAAAAACCGCACTATCCAAGTGCGGTTTTGTTGTTTTGGTAGCCCCAAGGGGAATTGCTCCGCAATTTTGCAATCGGCAAAACTTGCGCCCATTGGGTTGCTATCACGCCGGGGTTGCAAACAGTGGGTGTCCACTGTTTGGTCGCAACTATAGTTTAAACACAAATTTTAAGTTGCGACTTCCAACCCGTTCAATTCCCCACCACGCTTTTATAAAAAACAAAAACCGCACACAAGGTGCGGTTTTGTTGTTTTGGTAGCCCCAAGGGGAATTGAACCCCTGATTTTGCCTTGAGAGGGCAACGTCTTAACCTCTTGACCATGAGGCCGTTACCACACTATATTAGCACTAATTTTTAAATTTGGCAATCATTTTTGAGCAAATATTAAAATTTATATTTCAAAATTTCAAAGTATTTAAAAATTTTTGGGGATTTTAACTCTCTTCATATTTTTCACTCGCAATACAGGAGTTTATCATTTTAATAAATAGATAAATGCAAAAAACAAGTGAAATTACGTTATAGAAGATAGACAACACGTTAAACGGCGTACTTATCGTAGTTAAAACGTAGGTTAAACAGCAGAAAAGGAAAGTAAACAACATAGTAACCGTCCTTTTACCAAACGACCACTCTTCACTCGCGGTGATGTTTACAAGTATCATTGCAAGCATTGTAAACGTCAACGGTTCGAGGACGATAGAATTTGCCATTGTTTCAATCAATCTATTTGCTGAACTTTCAATAAACGATTCGAGATTTACTATTGCGCCTACGCTTGAGCCGTACATATATACGTCAACTTTAACGAGCATTGATGAAAAATTGTTTGAAAGCGACTGAGCAAGAGCAAAGCCGGACGATATACAGCAAGCAATTAAAACCGCCGTAGATTTTGAGCCTTTTGCCTTGCCTTCTATAATAAATACGGAAAGCAAAACCACACTTAAAAGTTCAATAACACACCTCACCGTTACCATATCCATATAGAAATGCATGGTGGGGCTAACGAGCGCGTCAAAAAGCATATCTATCAAAAAATATATCGTTAAGCCTATTATAGTACAGTATGCTATAGTTGAAAATTTAACGTTTCCCCTCACGTCTAATCGAGAAAAGAAATAGATAAACGATAGAGGGATATAAAACGCCGATGCAACTGCTAATAGATGCACTAAAACTAAATTTTTAATAAAACCAACGAGTATAGCTACAATTATCAACAAAGCGAGATACACAAACGAAAAGAAAATCGCGTCGAGTATTTTAGGTTTTTTAACACTTTCTTGATAAATTAGTTCTGACCTATCGGAAAAATCGTAAACCTCATCGATAATAAGGTCAAGGGTAGAAGAAACGTTTTGTTTTTTTGATTTTAGCTTAGCGTTTGCTTTAGCTGAATACTTATTTACAGTTGTGTCCGTTAAAGCATCGGGGTTTGTAATTCTCAAATAATCGTTATTCATCACCCTCACCTCCAACGCTTTCGGGCAATACTTTAAACACTACGTAGAAATTACTACCTAAACCCTCTTTGCTTATAACGCCGTACTCAAGGTTATGGTGATCGAGTATTGCTTTTACTATTGAAAGACCTAAGCCCGTGCCCTTAACCGCTCTTTGATGCGTTTCAGAATAACGAAGATATCTATCCCAAATAGTTTGAATTTTTTCGCTGTCGATACCCTTTCCGTCGTCTATAACCTCAAGCGAGGCGTTATCACCGTTAAGCTTTAAAAATACCTTGACGGTTTTACCCTCACCAGCGTAGTTTATCGCGTTTCCAACGAGGTTGTATATTACCTCTTCAATCTTTTTTTCGTCAACAAAGACGTAAACGTCTTTATCTATCTCTCTTTCGAGCTTATAGCCCCTTTCGTTGACTACAGCGTCAAATCTATATAAAACCGCCTCTACGAGCACGGAAAGGTTAACTTTTTTCAATTCAAACCTGTCGGCATCGGACTGCAATTTAGATAAGTTTAATATATCGTTAACTAATAAAGTTAGCCTATCGGACTCGTCAATTATAACTTGAGTGTGCTTATCGCGCTTTTCCTTGTTGTTGCCAGAGATATCCTTAATCATTTCGGCGTACGCCTTAATCATCGTAAGCGGAGTTTTAAGGTCATGAGAAACGTTAGCCATCAAATCTCGTTGCAATTTGTTCGTTTTATTAACCTCGGTTTTTGCCTTGTTAAGAGCATTTGCAAGCTCGTCAATTTCAGTATAAGAACCGCCTTTAAACCTAATTGTTTCGTCGCCTTTAGACCACTTGTCTGCCATCGCGCTCATATCGTCTATCGGGCGTGAAATTCTCTCAGCGATTATATAAGAGATAAATAAAGAGCACAAAATAACGATAACGGCAACGGTGAACAACTGTTTTCTTAAAACGGCAACGGCGTCTTCCACCGATGACATTGAAGTGTATAAAACGATATAGTCGTCCGCTGCGCCCAAATCTATTCTTCGCGCTGTGTAGAATATGTTCATTCCCGACGATAGAGTAACTTCGTTACTCACCGCCTCTTTATCCGCCACGTTTAAGGTTGAAACTATCGAACGCAAAAAGTCGTAATCGGCATTTTCAAGCCTTGGATAAATAACGCGCAAATCATCACTTTCTCTAAAGTGTATAACTATAACGCCAGAGTCAGTTAAAGGCTTTACGTGCTCTTCTTTAACCTCTTGTTCCTCCTCGATATCCTCAACCAAAAGGTCGGCGTAAATATTCATAGTATTTCTCCTAACCTTTTGGTAATTGTATTCGAAAAATACCGTCTGCAACAGCCATATCAAAAATACGAGCAAGACGGTAAATATTACGAAATATAACCAAACTCTGTTTCGGAGTTTATTAAAACTGAATTTAGATTTCACGGCTCGAATTTATAACCTACTCCTCTTAAAGTTACTATGTATTTACGATATTCTTTAATGCTTGAACGGAGCATCTTAATATGCGTATCAACAGTTCTATCATCACCAAAATAATCGTAACTCCAAACCTCTCTCAAGAGTTTCTCACGAGAGAGAGCAATGCCTACGTTTTTAACGAAATATTGCAAAAGCTCATATTCCTTGGGGGTTAAAGTAACCTTTTCACCGTCAACGTAAACGTTACGACCTGCAAAATCGATAACAAGACCTCCAAATTTAACCTCGTCAACAACGCCTGAAACGCTTGAATCCTTGCGCTTTAACACAGCGTTAACCCTCGCCATAAGTTCTTTTGGCGAAAAGGGTTTAACAACGTAATCGTCAGCTCCGAGTTCAAAACCGAAAAGCTTATCGTACTCTTCAGTTCTTGCCGAAAGCATAATAACGGGAACGTCCTTTACCTTTCTAAGTTCTTTTACCGCCGAAAAACCGTCAAGCCTCGGCATCATTATATCCATAATAATAAGGTCAAAATCCTCTTCCTTGGCAATTTTTACCGCCTCCATACCGTCACTCGCTTCAACGGACTCGTAACCCTCGAATTCAGCGTATTCCTTAATGACCTCTCTTATCTTTTCTTCATCATCAACAATAAGTAATCTCTTCATAGTAAACCACCTCTTTTATAAACTTGTAATTATATAATAGTTCACCTGTGTGATAACGGCGTGAAATTATAGTGTTTTTTTGTAAACATGCCCATTTTCGCTAGTTAACATATAACTTTGACCACCACTTGAGATGCTTTTCGAGTAAACTCCGTTTACAAATTCAATAGCGGAATTATCCTCTATTGCGTAAACGCTTTCGTAGCCCTTTTCAAGCATTGCTTTAGTTAAATCGTTTTCTCTTAAGTTAAAGTGAGGTGAACAAACCCCCTTTAAAACGCCTAAGCCGTTATAGAACTTATACTCGTTGCTATCGCCGTTTAAAATCTCGCTATCAGTATACATAACGTCAAACCAACAAATTGCACCTGCCGATCTACCCGTTATTATAACTCCCCTTTCATACGCCGAAATAAGCTTTTCAATAAGCCCCCTTTCCTTCCACTTTTTAAGCATATACAAAGTATCGCCACCGCTAACGTAGATAAAATCCGCCTTTGAAAGCTTTTCATCAATCCTCTCGTCACTCGTTTCAACGTTTTCAAGGAGCAAGCAGTCGGCTTTAATATCGAAAACCGAAGTATAAGTCTTTCTAAAAGTGTTAAATGCAGGCATAAAATCGTGAGACGCCGTACCGATATAAAGCCCGTACGCCCTCTTATCACCAGCGTGAGCTTTAGCGAGGTTTGCAATATATTCATCTATCTTAATGGTGGTCTTTTCCTTCATATCGCCACCACCGATTGCTATAATTACTTTATCCATGGATACATTGTAACATATTTTCACAAAAATAAAAACATTTTTTTACAAATGTGCGAGTAGGAAAATCAAATTTAAAAATTTAGTAAAAATTATTGCAAAATTTATGCGTTTGTAATATACTTAATAAAATTATTCTTATATTTATGGAGGCAATTATGAAACTTACTAACGAATATCTTGTTAGCGTACTCGAACAGGTAAAGAAAAGAAACCCTAACGAACCTGAATTTATTCAAGCAGTAACCGAGGTTTTCGTAACTTTACAACCCGTTATTGAACAGCGCCCCGACCTTGTTAAATCGGGCGTTATCGAAAGGCTCGTTGAGCCCGAAAGGCAAATCATTTTTAGAGTTCCTTGGATTGACGATAACGGCAACGTTCAAGTAAACCGCGGTTTTAGAGTTCAATTTAACAGCGCAAT
>JAFQEV010000042.1 GCA_017398825.1 Clostridia bacterium | reverse complement strand
TTTCGGGAATACTCATCTTAACCTCGTAAGTAAAATAAAATTACTTTTTATTATAAATAAACTTTTATCGTTTGTCAACTGTAATGAGGGGGTAAAAGCGGATAAAAAGGGTTAATTTTTACCGTTATAAACGGAGGCTTAACGGCATAAAAATAAGTATGCGAATTGTATGCGTAATTTCATTTAAAGCTATTGCAATATGTATGGCGTTTGTCCTTTTGATAGGTGGGTTTGCTAGTTATTTTATCGTAAAAGCATCTCGCTCGACAAGGCAGTTCACAGTAGTAATCGACGCTGGGCACGGAGGTATTGACGGCGGTGCGTCCGGAACTGTCACCGGCGTCAAAGAGGCGGATATAAATCTCTTAATCTCAAAAAAGCTCAAAGAGCTTTTTGAAAACAGCGGTTTTAGGGTCGTTATGACGCGAGAAGATAGCGAGGGTTTATACGGAACTACCGACCCCGGTTTTAAAAAGCGCGACCTTTTGGAAAGGGTTAAAATAATAAATTCGGCAGGAGCGGACTTTTTAATTTCAATTCACCTAAACGTCTACTCCTCTCAGTCGAGGCGTGGGGCGCAGGCGTTTTTCAAAAAGGGGAGTGAGCAAGGCAAAAAGCTCGCCAAGAGAATTCAGGCAAGGATAAACGGGCTCGGCGTAGTGCCGAGGTTATACGACGCGCTATCGGGAGATTACTATCTATTAAACGAGAGCAATATTCCGTCAGTTATCGTTGAGTGTGGGTTTTTATCAAGTCCTGAGGATGAAAAACTGCTTTTGACCGAAGAGTTCCGCGGTGAAATGGCTAACGCGATATTTGGAGGGAGCATTGACGCAATGCTTTCGTAAACCGCCTTTACCTTTTAGGTAAGGGCTTAATTTTTTGTTGTAATAATAGTTGTAAAGTGAAAAAAATTATGCTATACTAAAACCGTATATGTTCAACTTAAGTGATAAACTTTCAAAAAACACGGCAAGGCAGTTAAGCCCTATCACCTTAGCGTTCGTAGGCGACGCCGTTTATACGTTATTTGTGAGGGAAAAAATCGTATTCCAAAACGATTTAAAGGGGGCGGAACTCAACCGCCGTACCTCTCTCGAGGTAAAGGCAACCGCTCAAGCTCGCTATATCGATAAGATTATGCCTTTACTAACCGAGGAAGAGATTGATATTTTCAAGCGAGCGAGGAACGCAAAGAAGAACACTCGTGCAAAATCGGCAACCGTTTCCGAATACAATAAGTCGACGGGTTTTGAGGCACTCGTTGGGTATCTATATTTGATAGGGGAAACGGACAGGCTTAACTATTTATTAAACGCAGGTGAGGAAGATGAAAGTAATAGGTAAAAACGCGGTAGCCGAGCTTATCAAGACGGACAAGACCGTTGATAAAATTTTAGTTCAAAACGGGCTTCGTGACGACGAGTCGAGGAATTTAGTTAAAAACGCAAAAAATCGCGGATACAAAGTTCAATTTGCTGAAAAAGCCGTTCTCGATAAAGAGTGCGAGTCCAAGAGGCATCAAGGCTTTATAGCGTACACTTCCGATTTTAAGTATACTGAGTTTGACGAGCTTTTGGCTTGTGTTGAGGCTAACGAAAACGCTTTCTTAGTCGTTGCCGACGGGATTGAAGACCCTCATAACCTCGGTAGTATTATAAGGGTATGCGAATGTGCTGGAGTTAACGGCTTAGTTATCGGCAAGCACCGTAGCGCTCAGGTGACGGACAGCGTTATGAGAATAAGCGAGGGTAGCGCAAACCACCTTAAAATTTCAAGAGTGGTGAACTTAAACTCCGCTATCGATAAAATAAAGAGCGCTGGGCTTTGGACGTTTGCTTTGGAACTTGGCGGTAGCGATATTTATAAAACCGACCTAAAGGGCAAGCTCTGCTTGGTAATCGGCGGGGAGGACACGGGTGTCAATAAACTCACCAAGGAAAAGTGTGACGGAGTTATTACTATTCCCATGAGCGGAAAGGTAAACTCACTCAACGCGTCCGTAGCGCTCGGCGTTGGCGTGTTTGAGGCTGTTCGCCAAAGAAAAGCATGAAAAATTTATCCGACGAACGCTTGATAGAACTTTACCGAGGGGGAAGTCAAGACGCGTTCAACGAGATTTATTCAAGATACAAGGGCTTAGTAAAGTACATTTGCCGAAACCTCTACCTTATCGGTGCGGAGGAGAGCGACCTTATTCAAGAGGGAATGCTCGGGCTAATAAAAGCGGTCAACGGTTATAAAGCAGGCCAAGCGAGTTTTAAAACGTTCGTAACGGCGTGCATTAAATCAAGTCTTTTTACCGCGGTTAAAAGATACGCTGGCACAAAGAGTTCGGCGCTTAACGCAAGTTTAAAGCTTGAGGATTTAGACGGGCTCGGATTGTTTTCACCACCGCCGGAAGATACTATACTTGGCATAGAAAGTTCTAACGAGCTTGTAAGGCAAATTTACGACGGGCTTTCGAGCCTTGAAAAAAAGGTTTTAAAATACTACCTCGAGGGATACGGCTACAACGAGATTTCAGACCTTGTTGGAAAGGACGTAAAGTCCGTTGGCAACACCCTTTCGAGATGCAGAAATAAAATTATAAAAAAGCTGGGAGATTAAAATGGCATATCTTGCACTATACAGGCGTTTCCGCCCGACTAACTTTGATACCGTTATCGGTCAGGATGCGATTGTAAAGACGCTAACTAATCAAATAATGACCGATAAGATAGGGCACGCCTACCTTTTTTGCGGAGCAAGGGGAACGGGCAAGACCTCTCTTGCGAAAATTTTCGCAAAGGCGGTAAACTGTTTAGACAGCGTTAACGGCTCGCCCTGCGGAAAGTGTGCGGCGTGCAAGGCGTTACAAGACCCCTCTAACGTGGATATAATAGAGATGGACGCTGCGTCCAACAACAAGGTTGAAAACGTTAGAGATATAAGAGAGAGCGTTCAATATCCTCCCGTAACCGTCAAGTATAAAGTTTATATTATCGACGAAGTTCACATGCTCACCACCGAGGCGTTCAACGCCCTCCTTAAAACTTTGGAAGAGCCTCCCAAGCACGCTATATTCATCTTAGCAACTACAGAATCTCACAAGCTCCCTGCAACTATACTTTCGCGTTGCATGAGGTTTGATTTCAAACTTATCTCCACCAAAAAGATAGCCGAGCTTATCTCGGGGATATACGACGAAGTTGGAAAGGCTTATGATATCGAGGCGGTAAACTTGATTGCAAAGTCTGGCGAGGGTAGCGTTAGAGACGCGCTTTCCGTTGCCGACCTTTGTGTATCGTACGGGCAGGGAAAACTGACCTATAGCGACGTTTTGACTGTTTTAGGCTCAACTGACCTTGGGAAGATAGACGGGCTTATAAAAGCCGTATTTGCAGGCGATACGGGTAGCGTTTTAACGTTTACCGACGAGCTTTCGATGCTTGGCAAATCAATAGGTCTTCTTTCAAAGGACGTAGTTAATTATCTTAGGGATATAGCAGTTATAAAGACGGCGAAAAACGCAAAAGAGATATTAGCGTTGCCTGAAGATAGATATCAAGTAATGAGGGAGATTGCAGGTTCGGTTGACGAGCATAGAATACTTAGATGCATTGAAATTTTATCCTCTATTGAAAACTCGCTTAGATATTCTACTCAGCCTCGTGCCGTACTTGAAACGGCGCTTATAAAGGCGAGCCTTCCCGATGGCGATTATAATATAGACGCATTGCTTTCTCGAATAAAAGTTCTTGAAGAAAAAGTTAAGGCGTTTGAAAGCGGTGCACCCGTAAAGGTTGAAATTAAGCCCGCCGTGGTAGTAGAGCCAAAGCCTGAAAAGGTTGAGGAAAAGGCGATAGAAATTTCAAAGCCTACGGTTGAGGTTGAGCCTCAAGTAGAGGAAAAGCCCAAGGCGATTGTTGATGACGAGGGGCTCGTTCCTCCTCCCGTTGACGACGTTCCCGTATATATAGAAGAGCCCAAGGTTAAAAAGGTTGAAACCGTTCAGCCGGTAAGCATTGATAACGGGCGAGTATGGGGAGCAATAGTTAGAAAGCTCCGTCGCGCACCCGGCAAGACTATTTTATGGGTAGCGTGCCAAGAGATGACCGCTGAGTTTGACGGGGAAACACTCACCGTTTACGCCGGCAATGAAAACGAGAAAAAGCTCGTTTCAAATAAAGATAATTTAGAAACGCTATATTCCTTATCACAGGAATTCGGAGTAAAGAACGTAAAAGTCTTGAACGGAAAAGCCGAGGTTACGGCTGACCCTGAAGAGATGGCAAAGGCGTTTTTCCAAAGCGCGTTAAAAATAGAAAAATAAAATATTAAGGAGTATATTATGGCAGGATTTAATCGTGGTTTCGGCGGATTTGGTGGCGGAAACATGCAACAACTTATGAAACAGGCTCAAAAGATGCAGGCGGATTTGCAAAAGGCTCAAGAAGAACTTGAAAACGCGGAGATTGTAGGCGTTGCTCAAGGCGATGCGGTTACCGTTACTATGAACGGTAAAAAAATCGTTTCTTCCATCTCTATCAATCCCGATTACGTTGACGTTGACGATATTGAAATGCTTGAAGATTTAATCGTAGTTGCTTTAAACGACGGTTATAAAAAGGCTGACGAACTCAACAAGAAAATCAATCCCGCAGGGAGTTTAATGTAATAGATGAGTAATTTCATTGAACCTATCGGCAAGCTTATAAATTCCTTTACCAAGCTCCCGGGCGTTGGCACTAAAACTGCTCAGCGCTTTGCGTATAAAATTATCGATATGAGCGAGGAAGAGGCGCTTGCTTTTGCCGAAAGCGTTATAAACTGCAAAAAAAAGATACGCTATTGCAGGGTTTGTGGCAACTACACCGATATGGACGTTTGCTCCATTTGCAAAACGAGAAAGGCGGACGTTATTTGCGTTGTAAAAGAGCCTAAAGATATTTTTGCAATGGAAAAAGTTCACGAATTTTCAGGCGTGTATCACGTTCTTCACGGAACGCTAAAGCCGAGTGAAAACGTTGGGCCGAAAGATTTGAATATCGACGGGCTTATCGAACGTATTAAAGAAGGCGACGTTAAAGAAGTTATTATGGCTACCAACCCCGATTACGATGGTGAGATTACCGCAATGTACGTTTCAAGCGTGATAAAACCGCTTGGCGTAAAGGTAACGAGGCTTGCGCACGGCATACCTATCGGTAGCGATATTGAGTATACTGACGAGGTTACTTTATCAAGAGCGCTAACCGACAGGAAGGAGCTTTAATGGAACGGCTTGACAAGGCGTTTTCCTCATGCAAGTTATACACTCGCTCGGAAATAGCGAAAATTATAAAACAAAGGCGAGTAACCGTTAACGGCGAGGTTGTAGTAAAGCCTGAGTTTAAGATAGATTTATCACACGATATAGTGTGTGTTGACGGCGAGAGGATAGACTTTAAAAAATACGCCTATATTATGTTAAATAAGCCCTATGGGGTGGTTTCCTCTACTGACGACGGCCGTGATACAACCGTTATCGACATACTTCCCACCGAGTTTAAAAGGGAGGGTTTATTCCCTGTTGGAAGGCTTGATAAAGATACCGTTGGTTTAGTTATACTTACTGACGACGGGTTGTCCGCTCACAAGCGCTTATCTCCTAAAACCCACGCTGAAAAGGTTTATTACTTTGAAGTGGCTGACCCCGTTTTAAACGAAACGGCTAAAGAGATAGAAAAGGGCGTTTTATTAAAAGACGGGTATTTAACAAAGCCCTGCAAGGTAAAACTCATTTCCGATAATAGTGGCGAGATAACCTTAACCGAGGGCAAATACCACGAGATAAAGAGGATATTCGGCGCTAAAGGTAATAAGATAACCTATCTTAAAAGGATAGAATTTGCAGGCATTAAACTCGATGATAATTTAAAAGAGGGCGAATGCCGTTATTTAACTGAAGAGGAAGAAAATTTATTTATAAAATAATAGCGTTGAGCAATCTTGCTCAACGCTTTTTTAGTATATTTCAATGTTGTCTTTTTTGAATAAATCATCTTTGAAAAATTCTTCTAATGATAAGTTAAACCCTTCGGCAATTTTTGCTATTGTTGAAAGGTTAATATCTTTATTCCTCTCATCAATTATATTTTTCAACGTTTGCTCGGGCATAACTATTTTTTTACACAATGCATATCTTGATAAGTTATGTTCAAGCAATAAATTATTGATTTTAAGCGCAACCGCTCTTTGCAATTTCATATTACTACCCTCTATTTTTAGTTTAACGCGTATTTTATTGAAAAATACTCAATTGTAGAGTGGTAATTTTTTAAATTTATTTTATAATTAAAGTAAATATAAATTTACTATTTTATATTATTAAAATTATGGCTTAAAGAAATAATAAAACGTGTGCTTTTTTTGGGCATAGAAATGCATTTATTGATAGTTCTAAATATAAAGAGATAGAGTGTACAATTGAAAAATTAATTGTTAATTTTAAAATAAATATATTCCTATTTGGCAGTAGAAGCAAATTTGATGATGTATGTCTTAAAATCGTAAGTCAATTAAAAATAAAATACCCATACATTATACGAAAAAAATATACTTGCTTAAGTGAGGCGTGTATATTAGAAGAAGATAAAGGGCGTTGGGAGGATATTTATAAAAAGGTGGGTTTTAATATTAACGAAATTGCCGTTTATGATGAAGAGGTTCATTTTAAAGATAAATTAAAAGCAGGTGCGCTCAGTTACATCAAAAGAAACTATAGCATGATAGATAATAGCGATATTTGCGTGTTCTATTATAGTGAAAATTATGTTCCAAAGCCTAATTCAAATTCAGGAACAAAAATTGCTTATAACTATGCAAAGCGAAAGAAGAAAATTTTAATAAATTTAATTTGAAAAGCGTTGAGCAAGATTGCTCAACGCTTTTTTAGTGTAAGTTTGTAAAGTTGCTTAATCAACTTCGTAGTCAACCGCTACTGAAGATTCCATTTTTCGTGCATGTATTTTTTAACTACGTTTACGTGATATTCGTTTTGTTGATATTCCTCAAGCTTTTTAAGGTCTTCAACGACAACCTGTAAAATAAGGTCGTACGAACGCTTGCTATCTAAAATATTTTGACCAACTTCAATTCCCCAAATTTGAGGAACTTTGGTTATCATTGATAAAAGGACGTTAGTTGCCTTTTCTTTAGCGTCGTCAGAATTGTCTTTAAGTTTGAAACATACTACGTGTTTAATCATAATTTTCTCCTTAATAGGTGTGTATCATTTTGCCTAGGCAAGTAATTACCACCTAAACTTTGATTTTAGTTACTAACTATTTTTATCAATAAAATTTTTGTTTAAAATTGCGTAGCACTTTAAAGTGCGCAGATTTGAGTGGATTTTGGCAGATACGAGCGAAGTCGTATTTGACCATACGTCGAGTGAGTATTTACCATAATACGCTTAAAGATGTGTGCTTTAAAGCATAGTTTAGGTGGTAATTACTTGCCTCGTTACCAGTCTTGGCGGTCGCTAATTTTAATATCATCGTAATACTCAAAGTATTTGGATTTAAACCTTTGAGTTTCAGCTCTCGCCTTTTGCTTTTTAATTTGCTCTTTTTTAATCTCTTCCGCTTTTTTTTCTTCGGCGGTCTTTTTAACTTCTTGGTTCATACTTAGTTTTTAAATATACCATTAGCACCGCAATATCCGCCGGGCTAACGCCTGAAATTCTCTGTGCTTGGTCAAGGTTTAAAGGTCTAATCTCATCGAGCTTTTGCCTTGCCTCAAGCCTTAATCCGTCAATGGATAAGTAGTCAATTTCCTTAGGTAACTCCTTGTTTTTAAGTTTTTGAGCTTTCTCAATAGCGTTGAGCTCTTTCTTGATATAACCCTCGTACCTAACGTCCGTTTCAGCAGTTTCAAGTAGATCGTAAGGAGCGTAGGAAAATGCGTTGAAACGCTCTTTAATATCTTTAATTTTAACTCCGCGCCTTATCATATCAGCGTAAGAAAGAGGGGATAAAACCTCGCCCGGAGTGCGCTCTTCAACAAACGGTTTTGCATCTTTATAAGCAACTACCGTTTGTAATTCTTTTTTAATTTCAGCGTGCAATTTTCGCCTTATAAGATAGTTTTCCCACCTTTCGTCCGACACTAAGCCGAACTCTCTGCCGATGGGAGTGAGCCTCTCGTCAGTATTATCTTGGCGAAGAATTAGGCGGTATTCCGCACGAGAAGTCATCATGCGGTAAGGTTCGTTCGTGCCCTTGGTAACAAGGTCGTCAATGAGTACGCCGGTGTAGCCTTGGTTTCTACCTAAGATAAGAGGTTTCTTGCCTTGAAGATACATGCTCGCGTTCAAGCCTGCAACAAGGCCTTGAACTGCAGCCTCCTCGTAACCGCTCGTGCCGTTTATTTGACCTGCCGTGAATAATCCCTTTACATTTTTGTATTCTAAGGTGGGGAGAAGGTCTAAGCTGTCGATACAGTCGTATTCAATAGCGTAGGCGTAGCGCATAAACTTGCAGTTTTCAAAACCCTCGATTGAACGGTACATCTGTTCTTGAACGTCAATCGGCATAGAAGAGGACATACCTTGAACGTACACCTCGTTAGTGTCAAGCCCCTCGGGCTCTAAGAATATTTGGTGGCGCTCTTTATCTTCAAATCTAACTACTTTCGTTTCGATTGAAGGGCAGTACCTCGGGCCAGTCGTCGTTATAATTCCGTTATAAAGAGGAGAACGGTCAAGGTTTTTAAGTATAATCTCGTGAGTTTTTAAGTTGGTATAGCCTAAATAGCACGGTTCTTTGTTTTCGGGAAGAGTTGGGGTTAGGTAAGAAAAGGGATAAACGTCCGTCTCGCCGGGCTGGATTGAAAACTTTGAAAAGTCAATCGTCCTCTTGTCAATTCTCGCGGGAGTACCCGTTTTAAAGCGCCTAACTTTAAAGCCGAGTTTGATTAAGCACTCGGTAAGTTTGGTTGCGTTTAAAAAGCCTGACGGACCACAGTTTTGCTTATAATCTCCGATTATTATATCGCTGTTTAAGTAAACGCCCGTTGCAATTACAACCGTTTTACACTCGTATAAACTGTTGTAGTTGGTAACGACGCCCGTAACCCTACCATCTTCCGTTAAAATATCCGTAGCCTCGCATTGAATTATATCGAGGTTGTCAGTATTTTCAAGCGTCTTTTTCATTTCACGGTGATAAAGGTTTTTATCCGCTTGCGCGCGAAGTGATTGAACGGCAACGCCTTTACCGCGGTTGAGCATTTTTATTTGCAACATAGTTTTATCTATGTTAACGCCCATTTCTCCACCTAAAGCGTCAAGCTCGCGAACGAGATGACCTTTAGCCGTTCCGCCGATTGAGGGGTTGCACGCCATAAACGCTATATTATCTAAGTTTATCGTCATAAGCGCGGTTTTTTGCCCAGTTCGAGCCAAGGCGAGCGCCGCCTCACAGCCGGCGTGGCCTGCGCCTATAACTACCGCGTCGTATACGCTTTTAAGTATGTAATCTTGCATATTATTTTTTAAGTATCAAGTTCTTTATATCGTTAACTTCTGTTGCAAAGGTATCGCTAATTCTAATAAGCTCGGAAACCTTATCGCGCGAGTGAATAATCGTTGCGTAGTTTTTACCGCCGAGCGCTTGACCTATCGTTACTAAGGGGATAGACATAAGCTCCGTCATAAGATACGCGCAAATTTGCCTTGGCTCAACGAGTTCTTTATTTCTCTTTTTGGAAATAAGGTCAGACTTTTTAATTTTGTAGTATTTGCAAACGGTCTCTATTACTAAAGACGTGGTTATCGTTTCTTTTACGTCAACTTGAGCGCTGTCTTTCAAGGCCTCCATTGCAAGCTCTAAAGTGGGGCGCTGTTCGTGAAGGAGGGCAAAGAATAAAACCTTGTTGAGCATACCCTCTAAGCTCCTAACGTTATCGTCGGAATTCTCAGCGATAAAGGTAGCAACGTCAATGCCGATAATTTGTTTTTTAAGCTCGGCTTTTTTCTGAACGATTGCAATCTTCGTTTCAATATCGGGTGCGAGAACCTGCGCTTTAAGTCCGCCCTCGAAACGAGTGCGTAAGCGCTCGTCTAAAAGCTCGATTTCCTTAGGCTCACAGTCGGCGGAAAGAACGATTTGCTTGTTTGCGCCGTAAAGCTCGTTAAAGGTGTGGAAAAACTCTTCTTGAGTAGATTGCTTTTTGGATAAAAACTGAACGTCGTCAACAATCAAAACGTCAACGTTGCGATAGCGATTGCGAACGCTCTTGCCCTCTTGAGAATACGCTTTACCCGAGCGAATATTCTCGATAAGGTCGGTCATAAACTTTTCGCACGTTGCATATAAAACTTTCTTTTTCGGGCTGTGCTTTTTAATGTAGTTGGCAATGGAGTGCATAATGTGCGTTTTGCCAAGACCGGAAGAGCCGTAGATAAACAAGGGGTTATAACTGTTGCCGGGGTCTTCTGCAACGGCTTTTGCTGCAGCGTAAAGGTAGCGGTTGGAATTGCCAACCACGAAATTTTCAAACGTGTAGTTAGGGTCGATAGGCAAGCTCTCAATTTTCGTATCGTCAGCGCTTTCGGCGCGGTGAGAAATGTATTGAGAGGCACTCGTGCCAACGAAAATCTCAATATCGGTAATACCGGTATTTGCCTTTTTGAGTGCGGATAAAATTTTGGTTTTAACGGTATCGAGATTGATAACGTCCGCCGCCGATTGATCTTTAGTCATTAACACCAAAGTCTTATCGTAAAGGTCGATAGGCTTTAAATCTTTAACGTGCTTATCGTAGGTGAAACTCGATAAAACTTCCTCGAGCTCAGGAGCGGCGTTTCTCCATAAAATTTCGTAACTTTGCATAATTTTGTAACCCTTAAATTGTTTGTTTACCTTGTTTTTTTTCTAAGCGTAGTGTATAATTATCTTATCGTAAAGTTATTATATATTAAATTATCGAAAAAATCAACAGTTTAAAATGCACATTAAAAAACTAACTCTTTCAAATTTCCGCAATTATGAAAACGCAGTTTTCAATTTTCAAGACGGAATAAATATTCTCGTTGGCGATAACGCCCAAGGCAAAACTAATTCTGCCGAGGCGGTTTTTTATCTTTGCACGGGATATTCGCCAAGGGCAAGCAAGGACAAACAAGTTATTCGCTATGGCGAAAAACAGGCTAAAATTGCGGGAATTTGCAGTTCAAGGTTCGGCGAGTTAGAGGTTTCAATCGAGTTTAAGCAAACTAAGAAGGACGTGTTTGTGAACGGCGTAAAACTCAATAAAATAGGCGAGCTTATGGGTAACATAAACTCTGTATTTTTCAACCCTGGAGAGTTAAAGCTTATTCAGCAAAGCCCTGAGGATAGGCGCAGGTTTATGGATATTTCTCTATCGCAAATGGATAAGAAGTATTTTTACACCCTTCAAAAATACCGCAAAATCTTAGAACAGCGAAACGACCTTTTAAAAAGTCCTGATTTGGATACCGTTCGCGAAACGCTACCACTTTGGGATAGAGAACTTGCAAATTCAGCCGTTGAGATTATAGAAAAGCGAAAAAACTTTATATCTAATCTCGAGCCGTACGTTTTAGATTACCATCAAAAAATTACCGATGGTGACGATATTGAGCTCAGCTTAGAAACCCCGCATTACACGGGCGGTGGCGTTGAGGAATTGATTACCGCATACGCCGAGCGCGTTGAAAAAGATTTGATACTCGGCTACACTACGGTAGGACCTCATCGTGACGATATCAAGATAAAAGTTAACGGGGAAGACGTTAGGGTTTATGGCTCTCAAGGTCAGCAAAGAACGGCTGCGTTGGCGCTCAAGCTAGGCGAAGTTTGCGTTATGAAAAACGCCTTTTCCGAATACCCCGTTTTGATTTTAGACGATGCTCTTTCTGAACTCGATTTAGGTAGGAGAAAACGCCTTATAGGTTTGCTTTCAGGCTTTCAAACGATAATAACCCTCACGGAAATTCCTGAGGAACTCGCAAGCGCTGATGCAAAGATTTTTAAAATTGAAAAAGGAAAAATATGGTGTGCTGATTAGCACACCATATCGTTTTTTATAGCCTTGAATACAATTTGTTGTAGTAGTAATATTTTTCTTTATCAATGCTATGAAGTCCGTTTTTCGTAATGCGGAACGCCCAGTTGTTTTGAGCAATGCCGGGAGTGTTCAGCCTCGTATCCGCTCCGTAGTGGAGTAAATCTTGCACGGGGAAAATCGTAAGCCCTGCAGACGAGGATAGCATTTTTAGTATAATCTCGCCGTAGCTATCGTTCCACCTATCTCTTTGGATATTAAAGTAATCCATAATGGTGTTGCGAGTGTTGTTATCAACCTCCCAAACGTAGCCAAGCAAGGTATTATTATCGTGAGTGCCCGTGTAAGCGACGCAGTTATTTTCGTAGTTATGTGGAAGGTGAGGAGAATTTTCCTCGCCTAAAAAGCCAAACTGCAAAACCTTCATTCCGGGAAAACCGCTTTTTTTAACGAGAGTTCTAACCTCGTTAGTGATAAGCCCTAAGTCCTCGGCAATAACGGTAAAATCACCGCACATCTTTTTTATCTCGTTGATAAACTGCAGGCGCGGGCCTTTTCTCCACTTGCCGTTGCGCGCCGTCTTTTCGGTGGGTTTTACTGCGTAGTAATCTTGAAAAGCTCTAAAGTGGTCGATGCGAACTCCGTCAAACAGCTTTTTGTGAAAATCTATGCGCTTTTTCCACCAAGCATAGCCGTTTTCTTTCATTTTGTTCCAGTTGTATAACGGGTTGCCCCAAAGCTGACCGTCTTTTGAAAAATAGTCGGGCGGAACGCCTGCAACGAGCTTAGGCTTGCCGTTTTCGTCGAGCAAAAATTCTCCCTTGTTAAAGTATAAATCGCTACTGTCAAAGTCCACGTAGATAGGCATGTCGCCTATGATTTTAACGCCTTTGGAGTTTGCGTATTTTTTAATTTTAAACCACTCGGTAAAAAACTCGTATTCGATAAACTTCCAAGTTTGTAGTGCGCTTTTATCGGGAACAAGGCAAGTCCACTCGCTATGCGGAAGACCGTCGTTAGCCTTTTTGAGCGCCATAAACTCACAAAATCTTAAAATCTCGGGGAAACTTTTATAAAACTCCTCCATTAAAGATAAGTCTTTAAAATTTTTAGAGGCTTTTTCTAGCAAGGAAAACCTCTCTTTTTTAAGTCTTTCAAATTCGCAAAGATACGGCGATTGTTGCTTAGCGCCGTCTAACTCTTCCTTTGAAATTAACCCCTTTTCATAAAGGGTTGGCAAATCGATAAAATACGGATTACCGCTGAACGCGCCAAACGATTTATAAGGTGAGTTGCACTCGTCAGGCAAACAAAAGGGTAGAACCTGCCAGTAGGTAAAACCCGAAGAGGATAAAAAGTCTATAAACTCAACAGCCTCTTTGCCAAAGCTACCTATTGAATAGTCACCGTAAAGTGACGATATATGCATTAAAATTCCACTTGAACGTTTCATAGTAATAATTTTAGCATAAAAAAAGCAGTTATACAACTGCTTTTTATTATTTTATAAATCTTCTGGGAAGTAGGCGTTTGTAAACGCTTGTTTTCCTTTGAGATCTTCAACGGTTATTCTAAAGTAGCCGTCTTTTGCGTTAGATACATCAAACGTAGCCTCGTTTAAAGGCACGCCGTTATCCATAAGCTTTATGCCCGCTTTTCGAGATGCGTGAACTACTGTTATCTTTTGCGCGTCCGAACACTTTACGGTAACTTTGCCGTCCTCTATGTAAAGCTCGTGTATTTCAGGCCCTTCGCTCGCATATAGGTCGCCTCTTAGCATAGCGTCGGTAATCGCCTTATAGGTTAAGTTTTCCGCTTTTATCATAGTCCAGCAAACATTGCTATCGGAGTAGGGTGACGTAAGGTCTTGGCGGTTGTGATTATCGTCACCAGCGATTGCGAGGATTTTTTCTCCACCGCGAAGAATATCGTCGTAGGCGCGAACGGCGTAATCGTCGTAACCGTTAATTATACCGGAACCGTTCATTATCTCCAAAGCGTTCATGCCGTGATATTTTGAATAGTAAGAATAATCTTCTCTCGACCAACCGGGGTGATTATACGTTACGAAAAATCCTTTTTGTCTTCCCTCTCTCATCATTCGCGAGATGCAATACTCATCGTACCAGCGCTCAAAGTCAGGTTCGTTTTCATCGAACTTTCCAAGGTGGCGAAGATGGTTGTTTCCGATAATGTATTTCGTTCTATGCCAAAAGGGTTGCAGTTCGGTTTTTTGGTCGAGTGCGATAAAGTTTAAATGGCACTCTCTTCTAAACGGCCAAGACCTTGCAGGCTTATCCTTTTCCCAAAACTCAACCTCAAAACCGTTGAGTGCAACGAAATTATCGTCGGTTAAATCGTTGTGGCAAACCATAAGGTCGTGGTCGGTGTAGGCAACTACGGAATATCCTAAACTCAAGTAGTGAGCTTTCATTTCCTCAGGGGTAAGTTTGCCGTCAGACATCGTTGAGTGAGAGTGAAGATTAGCCTTATAAAAAGTTCCTTCTTTAGAAATTAAATACTTTCTCATAGCAACCTCCTTAAAGCCCTAAATCTTCCGGGTAATATGCGCTCGTGCAAGCTTTTTTACCGTCAAGCCCAACAACCGTAACTCTAAAATAACCGTGGTCTTTTGATAAGGTGAATTCCGCCTCGGTTAAGGGGGCGTTATTCTCAATCAGTTTGATTTGCGATTTTCTTGCCTCGTAGTTAACCTTTATCGCTTGAGCGGAGGAACACTTAACTTTCAAAACCCCGTCTTCTACATAAAGTTCGCTAATTTCAGGGCCTTCGCTCGCGTAGTAATCACCGCTTAATAGTGCGGTAATAATTGCATCATAGGTGAGTTTTTCCGCCTTAATCATCGTCCATGCTCTTCCACAATCACTATATAGCGTTCCGCCGACGCGGTGGTTATCATCACTCGCAACAACGTTTATCCTATTGCCGTTTCTAAGGATATCGTCATAAACGTTAGGGTTGTATTCGGGATTTCCAAGCATTTTAGAACTGCCGTTTATAATCTCTAACGCGTGCATGCCTTTATACTTAGTATAATCGTTGTAATCTTCGAGCGACCAGGTGGGGTGATTGTAGGTTATAAAATACCCTCTATCTCTCATCGTTTGCATAACGTAATTGATACAGTTATGGTCATACCAGCGCTCAAAATTGAAAGTTGCGTCGTTTGGGTTGAACTTAACAAGTTTTCTCGTTTGTACAGCATTTCCAAAAACGTAATTTTCCTTAGGATAGAAAGGTTGGTTTTCAATGCTGGGATTTGGTGCAATTAAACAAACGTGGCATTGTTTAACTCTATCCCAGGGCGTTTTGTTAGCGTAACAATCGTAGCGGTTGGCAAATTCCATTTCAAAGCCGTTGAGCGCCACGAAATTATCATCGGTTAAATCGTTGTGCGGAATAAAAACGTCGTGATCGGTGTATGCAACGACGGAATATCCTAAACTTTTATAAAAGTCTTTAACCTCAGCGGGCGATTGAAGTCCGTCTGATAAATTCGTGTGACAATGAAGGTTGGCTTTATAAAAATTGCCTTTCTCCGTCAATAGATGTTTTTTCATTTTATTCTCCTTTAAAGGTCGACAAGCGTTCAAGTTCAGCAAACTTGCCGTTGAGTTTTACAAGTTCCTCGTAAGAGCCTGTTTCAACTATTTTACCATTTTCTAAAACGACTATCATATCAGCGTTTCTAATGGTAGAAAGTCTGTGCGCAACAATGAAAGTAGTTCTTTCTTTAGATGCATTTTCTATCGCCTTTTGAATGTGATATTCAGATACGTTATCGAGAGCGGAAGTCGCCTCGTCTAAAATCAAGATGCTCGGCTTTCTAATAAGGGCGCGCGCGATAGACACCCTTTGTTTTTGACCGCCCGAAAGCTTATCTCCGTGCTCGCCTACTTGGGTGTTTAGCCCGTTTGGAAACTGTGGTAAAAATTCAGTAATCGACGCGTCGTCCACAGCTTTTTGGAGTTCCTCTTCGGTGTAGTGGGAAAGCCCGTACGTAATATTTTCTTTTATAGTGCCTGAGAATAATATGGTATTTTGAGGAACTACCGATAAAAATTTTCTATACGTTTGTTTTGGCATATCTTCAAGTGGTTTTCCGTCCACTAAAATCTTGCCACAAGTTGGCGATAACAGCCCTATAATGAGGTTTATCATCGTGCTTTTGCCTGAGCCTGACGGGCCTACAAAAGCAACCGTTTGCCCCGCTTTAACTTTTAAATTAAAGTTAGATACTACGTTTTTATCGGTTTTCGGATAACGGTAATTTACGTCTATAAACTCAAACTCGCCTTTAATTCCAGGAACGGGAAGTTTACCATCGTCATGCTCGAGCTCATCTGCTTTCATAATCTCAGCGAGCGAGCGCACGGATTCTGCACCCGTTATAAGATTTGGAACGATTGAGGTAATTGATATAATGTTGTTTGATACCATCGCAAATAGCGATTGAAAAAGTACGACCTCACCTACGGACAAAACGCCTTTAATAGCCAAGAACACGCAGAAGAATAAGCATAGTGCCGATACGATTTGACCTCCCGCCCAAAGCATAGCTCCGAAAAACATAGTTGCTTTGTCAAGCTTAAGTCCTGCCTCAGTAGTCGCTTCAATTTTATGGTCAACGCTAACTGCCTCTTGACTTAACAAGCCGTGCGCTTTGGTAACGGACATCATTTGAATAGCCGTTGTAATTTTTGCGGATAAATTTTCATTTTCCTTTCTAAATACCGCGCTACGCGTTCTCATTTGTTTTCTTAGTATTTTTACAATAAGAACGTTTACCGGTACTGCAACTACGAAAAATGCAAGTATAATCGGGTTTTTAACCGCAGCAATTGATATTGAAACTATTGCCGAAACAATATTTAGCATCAAGCCGTTCAAAAATACGCGATAGTAATTTTCAACGTTTTCCATATCACGCAAAAATTTTGATTGTAAAATACCCTCTTCAATTTCCTTGTGATAGGTAATAGATAATCGCTGGAGTTTTCTAATAAGCGTTGATTTTACCTTGGCGGTTGTTGTTCGAATAGTTTTATTCATAACACGCCCGCGAAGGCTTGTGAACGGAACGTTAAGCACGCATGATAAAACGATTATTATTCCATATATAACAATCTTTAAGATAAACCCCTCAGGGCGCAGGGAAACAAGGTCGATAATCTCTGCAGTGAGTAAGGGAATTATCCACAGCGGAAGACCTTGAAACAAATATAAAAAGGTGATATAAACAACGTTTTTAATATCCTTTTTAATTAGCTTTGATATAAAGCTTTGCTTTTCAGGGTGCTTGCCGTCACCATAGAAAAGCTTTTCCATTTCAAAAATGGAGTTTTCTAAATTAAGGTTTTCCTGTTTTTGCTTTTTACTGTTTACAATGCCGTTATCCATAATAACACCTCACAGGTTAGTGGTAGTATACCATTTAAAAATCGCCATTTCAACTAATTTTAAAAAATTTTAACATTTTTTTAAAAGAGGTTAAAATATATTTTGAAAATTGAAAAAAATCGTTGAAATAAGGCGCATTTCTATGTATAATATATATGTAAAAAACTTTTTAAGAAGGTGTGTTATGAATAAAAATAAAGTTAAAGTTCCCTTTTTTGAAATCGGCCCTAAATCGTATTTGTACGGTGACGATATTTTAAACCTCGCTATCGCAGCGGACAAGGCGAGCGAAAAGTACGGCGTTGATATTATTTTCACCACGCCCATCATCGATATCAGAAGAGTTAGAGAGGCAACGAAACACATTCACGTTTTCGCTCCGCATATGGATCCTATCGTTCCGGGTAGAGGTCTTGCTGATATTTTACCCGAATCTTTAATCGCAGCGGTGGCGGACGGCGTTATGCTCAACCACGTTGAAAAACCCTTATCGTTTGACGTTTTGAAAGATACTATCAAGCGTGCGGAAGAGGTAGGCCTTACCACTATCGTTTGTGCGGATTCGTTAGCGGATGCATCTAAGATTGCAACCCTTTCTCCCGATATTATAGTTGCAGAGCCATCAGAGCTTATCGGTACGGGTGTTTCGGTTGGCGAAGAGTACGTTCAAGCGGCAACTAAATCGGTAAAGGATGTTAATGAAAACATCTTAGTTTTAACCGCTGCAGGCATCTCTAACGGGGAGGACGTTTACAATACGATTATCGCTGGTGCTGACGCAACGGGTTCATCCTCAGGCGTTGCAAAAGCGGCTGATAGGGCGGCTATGGTAGATGAAATGATTTCCGCCGTTAGAAAAGCTTACGACGAGCGCCATGGTAAATAATATGAAATATTTGTTAGGTGTTGATATAGGCACGACGTCGCTCAAGGCGTGCGTGTTTGATGAAAACGGCGTGGAATACAAATCGGCAACTAAGTCGTACACCTTAATCACCGAGGGTGAAAAGGTGGAGTTTCCTGCCGAAAAGTATTTCGAGCTTTTTATGGAGGCGTATAGCGAGCTTACCTCGGAGTATAAGGTAGAGGCGCTTGCAATCGATACGCAGGGCGAAACGATGATTGTTTTGGATAAGGACGGAAAGCCTTTGATGAACGCTATCGTTTGGCTCGATAATCGTGCCGATAAAGAGGCTTTGGCGATTGAAAGCCATTTTGGGTTAAAAACCGTTTACGAGGTAACCGGTCAAACGGAAGTTCCTGCGGGATATCCTGCCCCCAAGATTTTATGGCTTAAAAACAATATGCCCGAGGTTTTTGAAAAGGCGGATAAGTTCTTGATGCTCGAGGACTATTTGTTGTATCGTTTAACGGGCAAGTTCGTTGCCGAAAAGTCACTTTATTCTTCCACTTTGTATTTGGACGCGCGCGACGGCTCGTACTATAAAGATATGCTTGATTTTATCGGCATTAGTGAGGATAAACTTCCCGTTTTACACGAAAGTGGCGAAATGGTAGGCGAGTATATGGGCGTTAAAGTGGTAACGGGTGCGCTCGACCAAATCTCAGGCTTTATAGGCTCGGGTATAATTCGCGAGGGTTTAGTTAGCGAGATGACGGGTACTGCTTTAGCGGTGTGCGCGTTATCCAAAACTATTCCTCCGTATTTTGACGGAATTAAAGTTCCCGCGTACTACGTTGGCAAGGATAAGTATTGTTTACTTATGTGGGCGCCGACGGCAGGTATGGTACTTGAATGGTTTAAAAAGAATTTCTGTTTTGACATAGGGTTTAAAGAGATTGACGAGGGTGCTGAAAAGATTGAACTTGGCTCGGAAGGTTTAGTTATTGCTCCTCACATGCGCGGTCAAGTAATGCCCGAAAACGATAGTGAACTTAAAGGCGGTGTTTACGGCATTGACTTAAAGCACACGAGAGCACATTTTTCAAGGGCGATTATGGAATCAATAGCTTGTATGCTCCGTCAATACTTAGAGTACTTAGGGGTTGACGTTCAAGAGATTATCTCAATCGGCGGTGGTTCTAAGAGTAAACTTTGGCGTCAAATCAAGGCGGATATTACGGGCAAAAAGGTCGTTACCTTAAAGAACAAGGAAACGGGTTGCTTAGGAACTGCCATTTACGCAGGTTACGGCATAGGCTTATACAAGGACATAAACGAGGCTGTTTCAAAGATAGTAGTTACTGATAGTGAAACGTATCCAAAAGCCGAAAAAGAAAAAGCCGATAGCGTTTACAACCGCTACCTTGCTTACGATGAATTGCTTTTAAATAGAAAAGGCTTATAAAAAACAACCCGATTGCGATGAGCAATCGGGTTTTATTATAAAAAAATACTACGGCATCTGCCGTAGTATTTTAAATTTTAATTAAAGATTTTCTAAGATTTTTTTGCCTTCAGCAATAATAGTTTCAGCTACGCCTGCTTTAAAGTTCGAGGAGCGTGCCTCGTAACCGTCTTCGTCGTAACTATCTTGCATCGGGAAGTAACCACGAGAGCCGTTAGTTAAGCAAGTGCAACCATACTAAATACTAAAGCAAACAATGCAACCGTTTCGCAAAGTCCTACTACGGTTATATATTGTGAAAAACCTTTACCTGTTTCTGCTAAAGCATCTGCACCTGCAGCGCCTGCCTTACCTTGAAAAATTGCAGAAAATGCCATCGCAATGGCAGAGGCAATGGCGATACCGAATAAAAATGCAGGGTCTGCAATAGAAGATTTCAATTGTTGCATCAAAAGAAATCCGTAAATAGTTTGAGTAAGTGGAGCACCTGCAAACACGGTAAGAATAAACGGTGCTGCTTTATTGTTCATATAACACTTCTTCCACGCACCGATAGATGCTTGACCTGCGATACCTATTCCTATAGCCGAACCGAGCGCTGCGATACCCATTGCTAATGCTGTTCCTAATAAACCTAAATTCATAATAATTCTCCTTTAATCAATTTTATCTTTAAATGGTTTAAATTTATGTCCACTCCACGACATATCTAAGTGTGAAGAAAACTCTAACGTGTTAAGTCTTATTCCGTGTACTATAACTGAAAGAACGTTTAATATCATATTTAGTCCATGTCCGAATACTAAAAGGAAGATAGCAAGCAACATAAACATAAAATTTCCAAGTAGTGGCCCTGCCAAAGCGTTTACCGTTGCTGATATTGCTGCACCTGCAAGGCCGACTGCCCAAAGCCTTATGTATGAAACAATATCCGAAAAAACATTGACAACGCCAAGTAATACCGACACGATATTTTTGCAACTTGATAAAATTGATTTTAATATATTGCCTTCATAATTAGAAAAAACAAAACTTAGAATAAAACCTATTCCAATCAAAGCAATTGCTATCGTTCCTATCGGGATTCCTCCGATTATTAAAGCAAAACTAAAGACTTGACCGTTAACTACAAAGCTTAATACTAAATAATAGATGCCAAGAAGTTGTAATATAGCCCCGATATCTCCTAATATTTTAATAGAGCCTTTGTTTTTGATAGAGACTTTTATATGGGCTACGGTTAATTGTATGAGCGCAAGAGTGAAACAAACAATCTGTAAATTTTGAGCGGTTGTAAGTCCTACTTCACCCTTAGTCCAAAATGGATACCAGATTTTATCCGCATATACGTTTGATATAAACGGAATTGATAAAGTCTTTAACCATTTAGGCAACATTTCTACAGAAAGCCCAAACCACGTACAAGTGATCGTTCCCCATAAAACCGTTGAAAGACCAAAAAGGCCAATCAATAAATACATGGGAGATACTTTCTTTTTCTTGATTAAACAGTTTATCAATAAAATCGCCGTAACAAAGCAAATCAATAAACCATAACCGCCGTCGCCAAAGATTATACCAAAAAATATCAGTATAAACGCCAAAAACCAACCGGATATATCGTGTTCGAAATATCCAGGAACAGTTCCTAAAAAGTCTGTTAACGGATAAATAAGACTTACAAATTTGTTGTTTTTTAACTTAGTTGGAACGTTATCTTCTTTCGTGGGTTCTTCAATGAAAAGCCCCCATGAATTTTCAGTCGCAACTCGTTTCAATTTGTCAAGGTTTTCATTTTCAAGATAACCTTTAAAATAAGCAATCGAAACGTTTAGATTTTCCTCAGAAGACAAAGTTTCTTCTACCATACCTGTTGCATAAGTTTCAAATTCTACGTCTTTTTCTTTGTGTTTTATTGCTTGTTTTATGCTCTTAAGATAACAAGCGTTAGACGCTATATTTTCTTTAATTTCATCAATGCGCTTATTCAACAGTGAAAGCTTTTCTTGCATTTCAGTCGTAGAAATCTGCGGTAAAGCTAAACTATTAACATTAATTAATAAATCGTTCTCTTTCGTTTCTTCAAAATTAGATTTAATCAACGCAAATTTAACCGTTGATTTAGTAGTGTTAAGGCGCACAGTAGTGGCGTTTTTAGAAATTAAATCGAATTCCTCTTTAGAAGTTTCATAAAAACACACCTCTACGCCCTTTGCTTTTAATTCGTTTATACTATTTGTATCAATTTCTCCCCATTTTTTCAATCGTTCAAGTTCAGATACAAGTATAATCTTTTCAGCTTGACATTGTGCTTGTTCTTCTTCGAAATTTTTAATTTGTTTTGCAATAGACAATGCTTTTTCTACACTAATGTTTATTTGTTCAACTTCATTATTTTTTCCTATTGCAAATACAGAACTTTCAAGCAACTTAATTTGTTCTTGCAGTGTGGCAAGATTTTCTCCGCATCCTTCAAAAATTTCAACGTGTACAAGCCCTAACTTTTGAAGAACTTTCAACGCTTCGCGTTTTTTGTTTCCTAAAATAACGATAGTAACTTTACTCATTGGCACAATCATTGCGAATAATCCTCCTTTATAGGATTTTCTACGCTACAAGCACCAATTTTTCGTTTAGATATTTTTGAACGCACTACGGCGCTAACTTGCTGGTCTGCCATATAGATGGATATTTTTTTGATATTATCTTCTGTTTCGGGAATTTTAACTTTTTCAAACAAGTTAACTCTTTGTGACGTTGCATGTAATTCAATTTCTAAAAGTCTTACTTGTTCATCTAAGACTTCCGCCTCCAAGTCAAGCATTATAGCCTTTTCCATATGTTTCACAGCTATATCTACCCAAAGCGGTGTAGCATACAAATCATAATCTCCTCGTAAAAAATCCGCACCCTCAAACGTAGGAATATCAACGCCTGCAATATTGCCTTTACCTTTACGAATATTACTGACGGTAATTATATCCTTTGGAAAAGCATCCTTTTCACTAAAAACAGCAATCCAATCCCTAAATCCGAATTCAAGGGCTTGTCTTTCCTTTCTCACTGTTTTTGCTTTTGCCTCAATAATGCACATTTCTGCATAGAGTTGCTGTTTTTTTAACGTTAGAGTAGGCAAATATCTACGGTACATTTTTAATGCGTCCTTTTGTACCTTTAACTCGTTTTTAGTAAGTTTGATTTTTGCCAAAATTACATTCCTCCTTATTTTTTAGGCCAAAATTCATCTACGAGGTCAGACTTAATTCCAGTTTCTTCTTTTTGGAAGCATTCCGCTAAAATTTCCCATCCTAAATCAAGCGCTTGTTCAAGAGTAAGATTAACAGATAGCGACATTAAATTGTTTTCGAAAAGTTCCCCGTATTTTAATAATTTTTCATCCCAGTTACTCATTGAAAATCCCATGTTTTTCTTTTCAAGAGTTTCTTTATATGAAGAATACATTCGAATCATTGAATCCATAAGCGCTCTATGGTCTTTTCTAGTTTTGCCGTTTACGTTTTGTTTAAGTCTTGATAACGAACCAAACGGTTCAATGCGACCACCCTTAAGATAGTACTGTCCTTCAGTAATATATCCGGTGTTATCAGGAACAGGGTGTGTAACGTCATCGCCAGGCATAGTAGTAACCGCTAAAACAGTAATTGAGCCCGAATCTGCAAAGTCAACGGCTTTTTCATAACGAGAAGCGAGTTGAGAATAGAGGTCTCCTGGATATCCGCGATTTGAAGGCACTTGTTCTTGAGTTATGGCAATTTCTTTCATTGCATCTGCAAAGTTAGTCATATCCGTAAGAAGTACTAACACATCCTTATTTTGTAAAGCAAACTGTTCGGCTACAGCGAGCGCCATATCTGGTATCATCATGCATTCAACCGTCGGGTCGGAAGCCGTGTGAATAAACATAACCGTTTTGCTTAAAGCCCCGCCCTTAGAAAACTCGTCTTTAAAATACAAAAAATCATCATATTTAAGACCCATTCCGCCAAGAACGATAACATCAGCCTCTGCTTGCATAGCTATACGGGCAAGAAGTTGGTTGTAAGGTTCTCCTGAAATAGAGAAAATCGGCAGTTTTTGAGACACGACTAACGTATTAAACATGTCTATCATGGGTATATTTGTTCTAAGCATTCTATTTGCAAGAATACGTTTAGTTGGGTTTACTGATGGCCCACCGATTGATTTCATGTTTTCAGTAAGAGCAGGTCCTTTATCCCTTGGTTCACCAGAACCGTTGAATATACGTCCTAATAAGTCTTCACTGAATGAAACCCTCATTTCATGACCAAGAAAACGCACTTCGTCTCCTGTAGATACGCCTTGTCCTCCAGCAAAGATTTGAAGTGATACTATATCTCCCTCTATTTTATTAACCTGAGCCAGAGACTTTCCAAAACGCGTATTAATTTGTGCTAATTCTTTATATTGAACGTCGTTTGCTTTAACGGTAATAACGTTGCCAACAATTGATTCTATTCGATTATATACTTTACCCACTATTGTGCACCGTCCTTGAATATTTTTTCAATCAATTTAGACAATTTTCCATTCGCTTTACAATAAAGTTTATCAATTTCTGCTTCTATTTTTTTAAACTCTTGACTTTTGAATTCCGTGTAATTCCAATCGATAAATTTTTGGCGTATATTATTAAAGAAAGAACGTGCCTCGTCCTTATTTTCAACGCTGTAGCTACTACCTAAAATTTTAACTAATATATCTATGACGTAGCGTTGCCTTGCAATACCACAGTTTGCATCAACTAAATCAAAAGAGTTTTGTTGCAAGTAAACGGCGTCGAGCATTTCTGATTTTAAATACGTGATATAATCTGTTAAAGTCGTTCCTTCTTCTCCAACTACTTTCATCATTGAACTAATTTCGTATCCATGATGTAAAATGTTTTTACAAAATTCTAATTTTTCAATATCTATAACACTTTTATATTTTGACCAAGAAATAAGTGGGTCAATTGCAGGGTATTTTCTTGCATCTGAACGTTCACGAGAAAGACCGTGAAAAGCACCTACAACTTTTAACGTCGCTTGCGTTACCGGCTCTTCAAAATTACCACCAGCAGGGGAAACAGTTCCACCTATTGTAACTGAGCCGGTACTTCCATCAGGCAATCGAACGTATCCCGCCCTTTCATAAAAAGCCGCAATATATGATTCAAGATAGGCGGGGAAGGCCTCTTCTCCTGGAATTTCTTCAAGCCTTCCTGACATCTCTCTAAGTGCCTGAGCCCAACGGGAAGTGGAATCTGCTAAAAGTAAAACGTGTAGTCCCATTTGGCGATAATATTCTGCAAGAGTAACGGAAGTATATACCGATGCTTCACGAGACGCAACAGGCATGGACGACGTGTTACAAATTATGATAGTGCGTTCCATCAATGAACGATTTGTCTTAGGGTCAATTAATTCTGGAAATTCTGTAAGCGTTTCAACAACTTCACCTGCACGTTCACCGCAAGCGGCAATAATTACGATATCTACGTCGGCATATTTTGACGTTGTGTGTTGCAAAACAGTCTTTCCTGCGCCAAATGGACCAGGGGTGCAATAAGTTCCACCTTTTGCTACTGGAAAGAAAGAGTCAACTAAGCGAACTTTAGTTTCCATAGTTTCAACGGGCGCTAATCTTTCACTATAACATTTAACAGCACGTTTAACAGGCCACTTAAAAGACATTGTTAAGGGGATTTCTCGTCCACGCTCATTGATGACAACTGCTATAATTTCTTTTACGGTGTAGTTTCCTTTCTCAACAATAGATTTAACTGTATAATTTCCAAGCAAGTAAAAAGGAACGAATATTTTATGAAGGAACGAACCTTCAGGGACTGTGCCGACATATTCTCCCGCACGTACAACATCTCCGACCTTAACCGTTGGTGTAAATTCCCATTTTTTTTCAGTGTCTAATCCGTTAGCATAAATTCCTCGTTCTAAAAACCATCCAGCCTGCTCTGCTAAAACAGGAAGCGGATTTTGTAATCCATCGTAAATTTGGCCAAGTAGACCGGGTCCAAGTTCTGCTGATAGCATTTCGCTGGTAAATTCTACTAAATCCCCACATTTTATGCCGTTGGTCATTTCATAAACTTGTATTTGCGCAACGTTGCCACGAATACGAATAACTTCGCTTTTTAATATTGCATCGTTAACTTTTATATAGCAAATTTCATTCATGGAAACGACGCCGTTAAATTTAACGGATACTAAATTTCCATTAATGCTTATTACTTTTCCTATATTTTCGGTCATCACATAGCCTCCGTTTTATTTCCACTTACAATGGAATGATATATGTTTTTATACGCAATTTCTCCTTCTTCCACGTTAAATTTTCTTATACGTTCAAGAAGTTTTAATTTGAGAAAATAATAGTAAATAAATTCCTCCGAAAAAGAGTCCATAGGTCTTAAACTTTCTAAAAATTTCAAACGATATTCAGTTAAAAACTTTTCTGATTCCAAAGGATTATCTATTTCCATTGCATCAGTTGCTATCTTTATATATTCGTTTGGTAAAAACTCGTTTTGCAAATTAAACGGTTTTTTCATTTTCTCTGCACGAATTTTAGCAATAGATAGCCTTAAATAACGCTCAAATTTATTCCATGCCGTAATTAAAGCAGACTTAGACTTTACGGGAATAAGCGGTGGTATAAGCGTTAGATTGTTTAATTCGTTAATTTTACTATCTTTCAAAACACTTTTGCATAGCCCGATAAAATACTCTTCAGTTATAGGCAATGGCATACCGTCACTCAAGCCGTCTAAAGATGGCAACTGTGATATAAAGTAATATTCAGCCATAATTATTCTGCCTCTTTCATTAATTTTGCAATTTTAGGGCTTAAATAATTTGAAAGCATTTCAACGACTGTTTCTTTAGAATAATCGTAATAAACGGTATCATTATTAGCAACAATACGGAATCCACCGTCAAAATTATCGTTTGCTTTTAACGTAACTCCTTTTTCCACTCTTTGTTTAAGAGACGATATCATAGTTTTTTCCAAACGTTCTATATCGTTATTATTCATAATAACAGTTAGATCATGAACCTCAGGATTGAGAGACCAACGTTCAACAACGTCAACAATTATTTTCTCAAGTAGTTGAGAAGAATAAACGGCATCAACGCTCTCGCTAATTATAGCTTTAAGTTCTCGGGCTACGCTTTCTCTAAAGTAAATTAATAAGTTTCGACCCGCTTGACGAATTGCATCTTCACTTGATTTTACCATACGCATATTTTCATTTTTTGCGTTAGCTAAAATTTTGTCTGCTTCCGATTGTGCCTCTGCTATAATTCTTTGAGCTTCGTCTTTAGCTGAGTTAAGTATTGCATTCGCTTCAGTTTCTGCTACGTCTACTCCATCTTTTCTAATTTTATCAATAAGATCTTGTAATTGAATTTCCATATTATTATCTCCATTTTGTTTAGATTGATAATTTTTATCTCAATAAAAGACAAAAGGAACCACGCCCTCTTCAGACAGCTGGTTCCTCTATTTTTTTCATTATTATATATTATTTTCATTATTTTGTCAATTATTTATTCGCTCAAATTTTTATTGCCTATATTTGCAGTAATAAGAGAAAAACTCGAGTTTGTATAAAATAAAAAACACTGCGAAATATCGCAGTGTTTTTACTTATAGTTGTTAAAGATTTTCTAAGATTTTTTTGCCTTCAGCAATAATAGTTTCAGCTACGCCTGCTTTAAAGTTCGAGGAGCGTGCCTCGTAACCGCCTTCGTCGTAACTATCTTGCATCGGGAAGTAACCACGAGAGCCGTTAGTTAAACAAGTGGGGCAAACCATCTTGTAACCCTTAGCCTCCTTAAGTCCCATGCCGACACCCGTGAAAGGCTCGCCAGGAATACCTATAAACGCAACGTCACCGATTTTAATTGCGTTGAGGTTCATCGGGAAGGATTCAGGGCCGTGTTCAAGCCTAATCATTCTTGCAGCCTCGGCAATAACAGTAGTTAAAAGCATGCCCTTTTCGGGAAGTTCGTCACGCCTACCTTCGTCAACCATCTTTTGAATGTAATAAGCCTTTTCCATATCCTCAGGCTTTGGCATATTAGATGCAACGGAAGAAATAACTTCAGTTGACTTAACCTCGGAAACGGGGATAAATTCAACTTTTTCGTAAACGCTCATCATAGCGCCTGCTAAAACGTTACCGATGTGGCGGGAGTGAGCGTAACCTCTTGTTACGTCGTCAAAGTCGTTAAACATTCCGTTAAGGTCACCGCCAACGGGTTTTACGTTAACGTGATTGATATCGCCTTGAGCACCGTTAAAGAATACGCACTTAGTATTTTCAATCGCTCTTTCAAAAGTTCTTCTTGCAAAACCTAACCAGTCGGCAGAGATGAGGTTGTTACCGATAACGTCAGGGTGATTGCCGTAGTTGCCGATAACGATATTATCTCCACACTCTCTCATAAAACGGATAACGTTAACTCTCTCGTCTAAAAGACCTATTGACCTTACGATATCGGGGTTGTTAACGCCGGGGTTGGTCTTAGTTGAACCGTCCTTCATAAGATAACGGCGGTTAAAACCAACTCTTTCAGCCTTGGATACTGCTATACCCATTTTTGCGGGCTTTAAGTCTTGAATTGCGTAAACGCAAGCGCTTACGATGTTTTTAACCGTGTAGGAATAATATTCAGTATCAAGGTCGTTACAGAAACCTTGTTCAGTTCTTGCGTAGCCCAAGCACGGACCAACGTGAGTGTGGGTTGAGTGCATGTAGATTGCGTGCTTTGGAAGACCGGTTGCCTTAGAAACTTCGTTTCTAACGAGTTCGCAATACTCGGTCGTTGATGCCTCGCAGTCGATAGCGAATAAAACGACGGTGTTGCCGTCTTTTGAAACGGCAACCGCGTTTACTTCTAAATCGTCTAAAACGCCCTCGGCAATTCTTTGATGGAAATAGCCGTGAATGTTAGTTCCAAGCGGTGGAGTGATTACAACTCTTGAAAAGCCTACTTTTACGTCAAAGTCAGCCATAATAATCTCCTTATTTGGTCTTAGTAACCAACCTTTTCCCAGCAATCAAACGGTGCAGCAAGCTCGTCGGATACGAGAACTTGAGTTTTCATAGTCTGGAGCATAGAAGAGGGCACGAGCGGAGTAACAGGTCCGTGAAGAACAAGACGGCTCGTCATTCTCTGCCAAGAAGAGAAAGTACTGTTAGTTAAGAGTGCGTGAACTTCAATTCTCTCTCTTGCGTTCTTAACGTCAACGGGGCCGATAGTTGCAGCCTTGGGCGGAACGTCAGCAATATAACCGGATTGACCGAATACGCCGTG